>NZ_JBIVQL010000007.1:0-228005 GCF_044755105.1 Arthrobacter sp. NPDC092385 | reverse complement strand
CTACACTTCTACAACCACCAGCGCCCCCACGGCAGCCTCGGAGGCAAACCACCCATCACCCGGTGCAACCAACCTGCTGTCTAAGTACACCTAGGGGCGCCGGCAGGCGGTCGGGTATGGTTCGTGGGTGCCCACAGACCCAGCTCCGGCTTCCTCCAGCAGGCCACGCGGAGTCCTCCTGATCGTCGCGATCCTGCTGCTCGAGGCGGTCGGCCTGGTCGTGGTGGCCGCCGGATTCGTCGTGACCCTCTTCCAGGCCGACCCACTCTCCGTCGGGGGATCGGTCTTCATGGCGGTCCTGCTCCTGCTGGTCGCAGCGGGGCTCGCCACGATGGCGCGAAGGCTCATGGCGGGCTTCCGCTGGCCACGGTCGCCCTCGCTCGTCGTCCAGTTGTTCCTGGTGATCCTCGCGTTCCCCTACTTCACGGCTGGCAATCCCCTCGTCGGCCTGGTGCTGATCGTTCCTGCCGCCGTCGTCATCGTGACGCTCTTCTCGAAGCCTGTCGTCGAGTTCACGGTGCGGACGAACGGCAGCGGGATGGCCCTGTAGCCTTCTTCACCCACCGGGGCCCGTCCGCGCGTCATCGGCGTGCCCGATGGCGGCTCGGGCGACCTGGACCTCGACGACACCCGAAGGCTCGCAGGCGTACCCGCGGCCCGCAATCGGTGGGCCCTCCGCTTCGAGCCGGACGCCGAAGAAGTCGCCATCAGTGGGCGCCCTGGGGGACAGGACGAGTCCGCGGCCCGTTCCGCGGGCCTGCAGCGACAGGGGCACACGTGACATCAGGGCAGGGCCGGGCGCGGCGGACAGTACGGCCGCGGCGCCGAGGCCGACGAGCCCCGACAGGACCTGCTGGACATCCACGGGTAGTTGATCCGCGTCATCGACCACCAGGATGCACTCCTCCCTCGGCATGCGACCGGCAGGGCGGCTCGCAAGTCCACGCCAGTAGCCGGCGGCGTCGATCCCGTCGGCGTCCCGTGGTGGTGCCAGAACCGTGTGGCGGCGTCCGGCTGATTCCTGCAGGACACGCAGCGCATTCGTCCGTCCTGATGCCGCATGACCGAGCACGAGGTAGACCTCGCCTGGACGAAGCGGGACGGAGAAAGGCTCCAGATCGTCACCGTGCACCCCCAGCAGGAGCTTGTTCCCGGCTCCGCCTTGTGCTGCTGCCTGGACCTGCTGCAGGGGAACCAGACGCGGAAGGGGATGCACCCGGAAAGGTGTCAGGGCGGGAGGGCGGACCGGGTCTGCATCGGTGCAGGGCTCCGTGACGAGCTGGCAGACGCCGTCACCCCAGCTACCGGTGATGCGTCCCTGCGCAAGGCCTCTGCCCGTGACCGGCTCGATGGGGGGCATCTTCGGCCAGGTCAAGGTCGTCTCCTGGTGCGCGCCGAGGGGCAGGTAGACGCGGTTCGGCATCAGCGCGAAGAACCGTGATGCCGTCAACTCGCGATCTCCCGCCATGAGGACCGACAGGCCACTGTGGGCGCCGTCCCGCACGAGGCCGTGCAGGTCCTCCTCCGCTCGTCCGAAGCGCCCGTTGCGGAACTGGGTGCCCCACCGCCCCCATCCGGTGATCGCCAGGACGGTGTGGTGGGCATCCTCCGTACCGAGCGGCATGGCTGCGAGCCGCTCGAGCACACGTGCGGCACGCCTCGTCTCGTGGGACCGGACATAGGCGCCGACCTGTGGGGCCCTGGAACACCCCTGCAGGCTCCCGTCACCGTCGAGGACATACAGGTGGACATCAGGGGCGGCTCCGGGCAGGGAGGCCATGACGGAGGCGAGGGCTCCCGAGACGCCGCTGCCGGGGAGCCCGACGAGGGCTAGATGGCCATGGTCCCCGGGCTCCCAGCACAGGAGGCGCTGAGCCTGCCGATCGGGGAAGTCGGCGACGCCGAGCGGCACCGCACGGAGCGTCGATCCGCCGTCATTCCTCTGTCCGCGCCCCTGCGACCCGACGGGCTGGAATCGGCTGCACGCGGCCGCTGGAAGGTGCTCCGGTAGCGGTGGTAGGACGGGCCGGAAAGGATGGGACGCTGCCGCCCCGCCGGCCGCGGCCGTCAGCCCGGCCACCGCCTGCTCGAGGACGTCGCCGGCCGGTGTGCTCGGAGCGCTCCCGCCGGGCGGAGCGCCGACCGCCTCGTCATCGAGGTACGAGTCGAAGTCCTGCCAGCCGGGCGAGTCGTCGGCTGAGGGCAGCACGGACGCCGACGCCACCTGGAAGGCGATCGGCGCTCCTGCCCCTTTCCGGAGGAATGCCCTGCCCGGCGCGTCGATCGGTATGTCGGCCGCAGCCGCGGATCCGAGCAGGTCCTGCGACTCCAGCGCCGTCTGTACCCGCAGCAGCACGGAGGTGGTCAGGTTCGCCCGCAGGTCCGGCGTCACCACACCCTGGGCTCGCTGCGTGGCAAGGACCAGGTGGACGCCGAGTGACCGGCCGAGTGCCGCGACCTTCATCAGATCGGACATCGCGGTCGGCACATCGTCGCTCAGCATCCTGAACTCGTCGATCACCACGACCAGGCGCGGAGGACAGGATCGCGGGGATGCCCTGCGCAATCCGTCGAGGTCCTGGGTCCCGTGCTGGGCGCACAGTTGTTCGCGGCGCCGCAGTTCCGCGCGCAGCGACACCAGGAACCGCCCTGCGGATTCCGAGGAGAGGTCGGTCAGGATGCCCACGCAGTGCGGGAGCGCCGAGAGGGCGGTGAGCCCCGACCCGCCCTTGTAATCGATGAGGAGGAGGGCCAGGTGCTCGGGTGGCTGGTCGAGGGCCAGGCCGAGCACCAGACTTCGCAGGAATTCGGACTTCCCCGATCCTGTCGTGCCGGCGACCAGGAGGTGCGGCCCGTCCCCCACGAGGTCGATGCTTACGGCACCGGAAGCAGATCGACCCACGGAGGCGGACGGGTGTGCCGCGTCGGAGTGCGCCCACCGCCCGGGAATCGACATCGCGAGGGTGCCGGGCAGGAGCTGGTCGGACCACAGGGTGGCGGACCGTGGCAGGACGCCCTCTGCGGGTGCGACCGGACCGGGGCCGTGCGACCACCCGAGGGCGGGCGAGGTGGCTGCAGCCCTGGCGAGCGTCCTCGCGGTTCGCTCGAAAGTCCGCGCAGAGACGCCGTCGGGATGGACCGGGTACTCCCGTCCACCGATCCGCGCCCGGGCGCCGCCAGCAGCAATCGTCAGCCCGGGCCCGGACGGCCCGCTGTCTCCTGCGGAACCGGTGGAGCTTCCCGGGCCCTCGCGGAACCGGACGACGACCACACCCGGCCGGCGGGAGAAGGCTGGAAGATCATCGGAGAGCTGGAAGATCAGGAGCAGGCCGGCCTGCTGGGTGCACGACGCCAGGACGCGCGGGTCCTTCGTGAGGCGTACGTTCGGAAGGAACCGGGCATGGCGGGGAAGTTCCTGGGCCGATCCCCAGCAGATGACGGACGGAGCCGCGTGGAGGGGATGTGACACCTGCAGCAGGAGGGCATGCAACAGCCGCCGTAAGGGCCCCGCTTCGCCGGTGATGGTGAAGCTCTCCTCTTCGGCACCCGACGGACACGGTAGGACAAGTGGCAGGTCCTCGAGGATCGGCGGTGTGAACGGCGTGTCTCCGCGCACCGAGAGATTCGCGGGCTGATCGGCGGTCCCCAGCCTCAGGAGGACCGTGTCGGGGGAGGACCGCGGTCGGGGAGGCAAGCGCCCTGTCGGGTCATAGCGGGCCCGGAGGGCATCGAGGGCGGTTTCGCCGGGGTCGGGAACCGCAAGGATGCGGCGCCTCCGGTCGGCCTCGGCGGTATCGCGCACTGCATCCGCGAAGACACGGGCACTTCGTCGATGGGTGAGGAGGGGAACCAGGCCGGTCACCGCGGACAGGGCGCTGAAGGCGAGGAAGAACCACATGCCGGTCGTCAGTGCCAGGACGACACCGAGGACGAGCGGCAGCACAGCGGTCAGGATCAGGATGCGAGGGGGCTTCCGGGGCATGTCAGGCCCGACAGGTAACGGCTCGAGGACCTCCTCGTGGATGCCCGGGTGCCGGCCGTGGTCGTCGACCAACTCGACACGGCACCGACTCGAGCCCAGCCGGATGCCGACCGCGACGGTGATGTCCGCCGAGCCGACGGCCTCCCCGTCGACGAATGTCCCGTTCGCCGATTCCAGGTCCTCCAGGAGAACGGCGTCCTCACCGACCGTCAGCAGGGCGTGCCTCCTCGACAGCGCCGGGTCGCTGATCTCGATGTCGCACGATGCGCGGCCGATGGTGTAGCTGCCACGCGTGAGAGGAATCACCTGGCCTGCATCCGGACCCGAGTGGACGACGAAGACGAGGTGCGGAACCTGTGCGCGGCTGCCAGGTCCCGGCAGCGCCCCGCAGACGATGGTCGCCCCGTCCGTCAGCCCACTGCCGAGAGGATCCGCTGCGCGCAGGGATACGCCGTCGACCGAGAACGGTCCGGGGTACCCCGCCGCTTCCAGGCGGTCCGCGAGTGCAGCACCCGTGTGAAGCTGCCCGGTGTCGACGACGATCTCACGGGAAGGGAAGACGGACGGGGGAGCGCTCGCCAAGGTGACGTGCCTTTCCACTGGACCTCCTGAGGTGATAGCTCCCTCCGAGGCTAGGGGTGGTCCTGCTCGACAGGAGGGGTGCATCCGGTCATGTGGACAACATCCCAGCAGTTGGCTGCTGGCCCGTTCGGATACTCGGCAGATGTAGTCGATGCCTTCGGTCTCGACCCCTTCCGGTGACACCCCGGGCATGAGTGCACGGACTTGGATCGCCTGCCGGAAGGTGGTGAGGATCACCGGACGGCGCGCCCTCCGGCCCCTGAGGGTCAGGGCTGACCGGTGCACTACGGCATAATTGGGACCAAACGTGACCACAGGAGAGATTTTGAGCGTAGATCTAGTCGTCGTCGGATCGGGCTTCTTCGGCCTGACAATAGCCGAGCGGGCCGCGAGCCAACTCGGCCTGAAGGTAGCCGTGCTCGACCGTCGCCATCACATCGGAGGCAACGCGTACAGCGAGAACGAGGCTCGGACCGGAATCGAGGTGCACCGCTATGGGGCGCACCTCTTCCACACCTCGAACGAGCGCGTGTGGGACTACGTCCACAACTTCACGGAATTCACCCAGTACGTGCACAAGGTCTACACGCGCCACAAGGGCGAGGTGTATCCGATGCCGATCAACCTCGGCACGATCAACCAGTTCTTCCGGACCGCCCTCGGCCCGGCAGAGGCCCGAGCGCTCATCCAGGAGCAGGCCGGTGAGCTCGCAGGCACGGATCCCCAGAACCTCAACGACAAGGGCATCCAGCTCATCGGACGCCCCCTGTACGAGGCCTTCATCAAGTACTACACCGGCAAGCAGTGGCAGACCGATCCGAAGGACCTGCCCGCCGAGATCATCTCGCGCCTCCCGGTGCGCTACACCTACGACAACCGGTACTTCAACGACAAGTACGAGGGCCTGCCGGTCAACGGCTACACCGCGTGGATCGAGCGGATGGCGGACCACCCCAACATCGACGTGCACCTGAACACGGACTTCTTCGACGAAGGCCACGAGTACTCGCGCTCGACGACGCTCGGACAGGTGCCGGTCATCTATACGGGACCGGTGGACAGGTACTTCGACTACGCCGAGGGCGACCTCTCCTGGCGCACCATCGACCTCGAGGAGGAAGTCCTGCCCATCGAGGACTTCCAGGGGTGCTCGGTCATGAACTACCCCGACGAGGATGCTGCCTACACCCGCATCCACGAGTTCCGCCACTTCCACCCGGAGCGGGACTACACCAAGGACGCGACCGTCATCATGCGGGAGTACTCGCGCTTCGCGGAGAAGGACGACGAGCCGTACTACCCGATCAATACGAGCGACGACCGGGCCAAGCTCCTCGCGTACCGCGACCTGGCGAAGGGTGAGAGGTCCGTGCTGTTCGGCGGCCGCCTCGGAACGTACAAGTACCTCGATATGCACATGGCCATCGGCTCAGCACTGAACATGTTCGACAACAAGATCACGCCGCACTTCACTTCGGGAGTAAAGCTGGAAAGTGGAGGAGTGGACGCATGAGCATCGTTTCCAGCGTGATCGACGGGACGACGGACGACGTCAGCGCGACCCAGTGGAAGACCGTCCACCGAGTGGTTTTCCCCACCGACGGTGACACGGACACCCTCCCGCTGTACGTGGACTTCAACGCGGCTCAGCGGGTCGTCGACGACCAGCACCGGACTGAACGGTCCGGGGCGGGGACCACCGCCGTCGTGGCGCAGCACAGCACCCAGCGCTCGGACTTCATCCTGGATCGGCGCAGCCTCCGCCTGCCCGCCTACCGGCGCGTCTCCTTCGGCACGTACTTCAATGCTTTCCCGGCGAGTTACTGGCGCGCGCACACGGACGTCGCCCAGGTCCGGCTCGTCGTCGAAGTGGACGCCGAAGCATCCGTCGTCATCTACCGGTCGAGTGCTCGCGGTAGCTCGAACCGGGTCCAGAGCGTCCACGTCGACGCCGGAAGCCCGGTGAGCGTCGACCTCCCGATCACCGCCTTCGGCGACGGCGGCTGGTACTGGTTCGACCTCGTGGCGCTGGACAGCGACGTCACGCTCGAGCGTGCGGAGTGGGCCGTCCCGCAGCCCGAGGGGTTCGAACCGGGCACCGTGTCCGTCGCGGTGACCACGTTCAACCGTCCGGACTACTGTGTCCGCCACCTGTCGACCTTTGCGGAGTCCGACGATCTCCTCGGTATCCTCGATCGCCTGATCATCACGGACCAGGGAACGCAGAAGGTACGGGACCAGGACGGTTTCGACGAGGCCGCAGCGACGCTCGGCGACAAGTTCACCCTGCTCGAGCAGGGCAACCTGGGCGGCTCCGGTGGTTTCGCACGCGGTATGCACGAGACCGTCAACGACGGCCGGAGCAAGTACGTCATCCTGCTCGACGACGACGTCCTCGTCGAGACGGAAGGAATCCTTCGGGCGGCCAATTTCGCCGACTTCACGCGCAAGCCGACGATCGTCGGCGGGCACATGTTCAATCTCTACGAACGGTCCGTCCTCCACAGTTTCGGCGAGGAGATCAACGAGTACCGCTATTTCTGGGGGCCGGTGTCGAACACCTTCGAGGCGCACGACTTCTCCTCGAGCAACCTGAGGACGACACCCTGGATGCACCGCCGCATCGACGTCGACTTCAACGGCTGGTGGATGTGCCTCATCCCGACGAGCATCATCCGGGAGATCGGCCTCGCGCTGCCCGTGTTCATCAAGTGGGACGACGCCGAGTACGGCATTCGCGCGAAGGCCCACGGCTACCGGACCGTCTCGCTGCCGGGTGCCGCCGTATGGCACATGCCCTGGACGGAGAAGGACGACACGATCGACTGGCAGGCCTACTACCACCAGCGGAACCGCTGGCTCGCCGCCATGCTCTACTCGCCGTACAAGCACGGCGGACGGATGCCGCGAGAGAGCTTCATGGTGGATGTCCGGCATCTGCTGTCGATGCAGTACTCCGCCGTCGAACTCCGGCTCAACGCTCTGGAGGACCTTCTCGACGGCCCCTCCCACCTGCACGCCACGATCGGAGCGAAGCTCCCGGAGATCCGCAATCGGCGCGCCGAGTTCGACGACGCCCGCGTCAGCAAGGACATCGCCGAGTTCCCCGACGTCAAGCGGGTCAAGCCGCCGAAGAAGGGCCTCAAGCCACAGCCCCCTCGCACCCTCCGGAGCGCGCTGATCAAGGCTGGTACAGGTGCCCTCCGCCAGGTGCGGCCGGCACGATCCGAGGCCAGTGTCCGTCCCGAGGCGAACGTGCCGGCGATGGACGCACGGTGGTGGAGGCTCTCGCAGCTCGACTCTGCCCTGGTTTCGTCCGCCGACGGGTCGGGTGCGTCCTGGTACAAGAGGGACTCGGCCAAGTTCCAGTCGATGCTCAGGCGCAGCCTGGTCCTGCACCAGCGACTCCTGGCCCGTTGGGACGACCTCGCACATGAATACCAGCGCGCACTGCCCGACTTCACCTCGCAGAGCGCCTGGGCCGAGACGTTCGAGAACGCCCACCCGGCTGAAGGCGCTGGGAAGTCGTCGAAGTGAGCAGTGTCGCTGATCGCTCGGCAGCCGGGGGCGACCCGCGGGGCGGGCTCGTGGTCCCCGGGTACGGACACGGCCTCCGCGACGTCGTCCGGTCCCGCTACCTGCTGAAGCTGCTGGTTCAGAAGGAGCTGCGGGTACGCTATCGCGGATCCGTGCTGGGGCTGCTCTGGTCCTACGTCAAGCCCGGGGTCCAGTTCGTCGTGTTCTACATCGCTCTCGGGGTCTTCCTCGGACTCGAACAGAGCGAGCGCAATCCAGCCGGCTTGCCCAACTACGCGATCTACCTGTTCTCCGGCATCGTCCTGATCAACTACTTCAACGAGGCGCTCGGTAACGCCTCGCGCTCGATCGTTTCCAACGGCGGCCTGATCAAGAAGATATACCTGCCGCGCGAGCTCTTCCCCATAGCGTCCACCTGGGTGTCCGCGGTGCATTTCGTCCCGCAGATCATCATCCTCCTCGTGGCGTGCCTCTTCACCGGCTGGTCGCCGACGGTGCTGCAGCTCGCGGCGGCGGTTGCGGGGTTCCTGATCGTCACGATGTTCGCGATCGGGCTCGGCTTACTGTTCGGTGCGGTGAACGTGTACTTCCGCGACGCCGAGAACCTCGTCGACATGCTGCTGATGGTCGCCACCTGGGCATCGCCCGTGCTGTACCCGTGGCTGCTCGTCCGCGAGAAGCTGGGGGAGACGTTCTTCCTGATCTACCAGCTCAACCCGATCACGGTCGCCGTCGAGACCTTCCACTTCGCGTTCTGGCTCCCCACCACGGAACGGGCCGAGGCCATTCCGCCGAATCTGCTGTCGTTGTGGATACCCGTGGCGCTCGTGACCTCAGGATTGATGCTCGTCATCGGTCAACTCGTCTTCCGGCGGCTCGAGGGTCGCTTCGCCCAGGAGCTGTAACGTGAGTACCGCAATCCAGATACGAGACGTCAACAAGCAGTTCGTCCTGCGGCACACGCGGTCGATGAAGGAAGCCTTCGTCTGGCTGATGAAGGGACGAAAGGGCGACCTGTCGGAGCGTTTCCACGCGCTGGCGGGTGTCTCGCTGACGATCCAGGAGGGCGAGACGGTGGCCCTCCTCGGTTTCAACGGATCCGGCAAGTCGACGCTGCTCAAGCACATCTCCGGTGTGATGCGTCCTGACACCGGCAGCGTCCAGACGCGGGGTCGGGTCGCGGGCCTCATCGAGGTCGGCGCCGGCTTCCACCCCGATCTCAGCGGCCGCGACAACGTGTATCTCAACGGGGCGATCCTCGGGATGGAGCGCGCAGAGATCGAAGCGCAGTTCGACTCCATCGTGGAGTTCTCCGAGATCGGCCAGTTCATCGACACCGAGGTGAAGTTCTACTCCTCGGGCATGTACCTGCGGCTCGCCTTCTCCGTCGCGGTCCACACCGACCCCGAGGTCTTCCTCATCGACGAGATCCTCGCAGTGGGGGACGAGCCGTTCCAGAAGAAGTGCCTGGCAAAGATCAAGGAACTGGCGGACGAAGGCAAGACCCTCGTCGTGGTCAGCCACGATCTCGACATGGTCGCAAAGATCTGTGAGCGCGGGGTCCTGCTCGACCACGGAAGGATTCTGATGGACGGGCCGGTGGCCGATGTGGTCGAGCGACTGAGGCAGGGTTAGGAACCCGACCGGCGTCACGACCTGACCGCGGCGTCGTGGTCGGGCCGCCCTGCCGGTCCCGGCGCCGCGGGGTCGAACAATACGTATCATGTGCCGATTTTTGGAGGATTTGTGTCCTGGTGGAATACTGCGCCAGTCCTGGCAGTGACGATTGCCGTAATGGTCGGGCCAGGCATGATCATCGGCCTGTCGCTCGGATTTCGCCGCCTCGGTCTTCTCGGAGTGTCTCCGGTGTTTTCGGTCGGCATCGCGGGAATCACCGCGGTACTTGGTTCCGTCGCCGGTATCGAGTGGAATATCGGGCTCCTGCTAGTCGTGACAGTCGTGACGGCTGGCATCGGTGTGCTCATCTCAATCGCAGCTGCCAAGAACGCACGCGGACCGAAGCCGCAGCGGGACACCTGGGCGCTGGTGATAGCCGGCGTCGCAGGAGCCGGTCTGGGTGGGTTACTGATCGCCCGCAGTACCGTCCGGATGATCGGCGCCCCGGAGCACATCTCCCAGCGTTTCGACAACGTCTTCCATCTCAACGCCGTCCGCTACATCCTTGAAACCGGGGATGCATCGACCCTGACGCTCGGCACCATGACCGGGAACTCCGGATTCGCCGCTGTATACCCCGCGGTCTGGCACTCCTTTGGCGCGCTCGTCATGCAGCTGACTGGGGCCTCCATTCCTCTCGCGGTCAACGCGGTCAACATTGTCACGGCCGCCGTCGTATGGCCCATATCGGCTCTTTTTCTTGCTCGCGTCGTTGTCGGGCCGCGCATGGTGGGGCTGGTAACGGCGGGAGTCGTCTCTGCCGGGTACATGGCGTTCCCCTACCTGCTGATGGCTTGGGGTCCGCTCTTCCCCTATATGCTCTCCGTCGCGCTCCTGCCGGCCGCGCTGGCCCTGGTGGTGCTCGCCTGCCGGCTGGGCACCTCGATCGTAGAAGCGCCAGTACGGGTCTGGCTCGGGCTCGCCGCGGCACTCGCGAGCCTCGGTTTTTCGCACATGAGCAGCGTCAACACCCTGTTGGCACTGAGCCTTCCGGTGGCTCTCTGGGCGCTGTCCGGGCATTTCGCTTCCCTTACCCGCAGTGGTGCGGGACCGAAGCGTTACGTGCCGGGCGTCCTGGGCCTGTTGCTCGGGCTGGCTGCACTCGTCGTCCTGTGGGTGAAACTCCGGCCCGTTCCTTACGACGTCTGGGGTCCGCACCAGACCACGGCCGGGGCGGTGGGTGAGGTCCTGGGGAACGCCCCGATGGACTACCGACTGATGGCCTACACGGTATCGGCCCTAGGCCTCCTAGGCCTGATCAGCGCGGCGCGGACCCGCCGGTCGGCCTGGCTAATCATCAGCTTCGTCATCATCGGCTACTTGTACCTCGTCGGCGCCAGCATCGAGCGGGGACCGTGGCGCGCTGTGCTGACCGGCATCTGGTACGCGGACACCAATAGGCTGGCCGCAGTGCTCCCGGTCGTGTCGGTCCCGCTTGCCGCCCTCGGTGCCGTCGCCGTCGTCGACGCGTTGTCCGGTGTTCTTCGACTCGTCCGACGACGGATAGGGGCCAGCTTCTTCGGCAAAAGGCGGGTGTTGAAGTGGGCCACCGCGACCGCGAGCCTGGCCGTGCTGGTAGTGCTCCTGGTACCCGCGACGCAACAGGGCGCCGTGCGCGAATACGTATCCTGGGCGAAGATCCATTACATCCCGGATTCGCCCACATCGATCCTCTCGACCGACGAGCAGGCGCTTCTTAGCCGCTTCGAGGGAGAGGTCCCCGAGGACGCCGTCATCGCCGTCAACCCATGGAACGGCAGTTCGCTCGCGTATGCCTACACCGGTCGTGAGACGCTCGTGCACCACCTTTTCGAAACATCGACGCCAGATGCGCTGGTCATCGCCGCAAGCCTCGACGACGCGGCGCGGTCCGACGAGGCCTGCGAGGCGATCCGCGAGGAGAAGCTCTCCTACGCCCTGGACTTCGGCACGCAGTACTTGGCCGACAGCGAAGCCGCCAAGGAATACCCCGGCCTGGCCGACCTCGCTACCTCGGATGCCGTTGAACTCGTCGACCAGGAAGGCGAGGCGAAACTCTACCGGGTCGTGGTCTGCCAGCCCTCCCAGTAACCGACGTTCCGGGCGCGCCGGTGACAGAGCAGTGGTGCGAGCGCGATGTCGCGGTTCGCTCCGCGTCCGGAGTCTCCGGAGAGGGTAGGTTCTCCGGTCCTACTTGCCGCGGGCGAGGAGCCCGAGAAGGTAGCGCCCGTAGCCGCTCTTGACGAGGGGTTCCGCGCGGCGACGCAGGTCCTCGTCGCTCAGGAAACCCTGTCGCCAGGCGATCTCCTCGGGAGAGCCGATCTTCAGCCCCTGACGGTGCTCCACGGTTCGAATGAAGTTCGAGGCGTCGCTCAAGGATTCGAACGTCCCGGTATCGAGCCAGGCCGTTCCGCGCGGGAGGATCTCCACCTGCAGGCGCCCGGCCTCGAGGTAGGCCTTGTTCACGTCCGTGATCTCCAGTTCACCCCGGGGTGACGGCTTCAGGTCCCTGGCAATCGAAATGACGTCATTGTCGTAGAAGTAAAGACCCGGGACCGCGTAGTTGCTCTTCGGATTCTCCGGTTTCTCTTCGAGTGAGAGCGCTGTCCCGCTGCTATCGAATTCCACGACACCGTAAGCGGAGGGCTCGGCCACCCAGTAGCCGAATACCGCACCGCCATCGACGTCCGCGAAGCGGCGGAGCTGGGTTCCCATTCCCTGGCCGTAGAAAATGTTGTCCCCGAGGACCAGGGCCACCGTCTCCTGCCCGATGTGTTCCGCGCCGAGTATGAACGCCTGAGCGAGGCCCTCCGGGGAGGGCTGCTGCACGTACGTGAGCGACACACCGAACTGGGTGCCGTCCCCGAGCAGGTGCCGGAACTGGTCGGCGTCCTGGGGGGTGGTGATGATGAGGATGTCCCGGATTCCCGCCAGAATCAGCGTGGACAGCGGGTAGTAGATCATCGGTTTGTCGTAGACCGGCATCAACTGCTTGCTGACGCCGAAGGTGATCGGATGAAGTCTGGAGCCGGTTCCGCCGGCAAGGATGATCCCACGCATGGTTCGAATTATTGCCGGGCGGCACTGAGAGGCCAAATCGCTCCGGCCGTCGAGCGCAAGCGCCGGGGTAGAATCGGGTTGCCCTTGTGTCGGTCGTGCTGATGGAGAGATTGTGCCACGGAGTAAGAATCTGTCTGGGCTTTGGTTCGGCCGACCCTTCGACACCCGGAACAACAGCCTGAATCTTATTCGCCTGGTGCTTGCGCTGACGGTGCTCGTGCATCACAGTTGGCCCCTGTCCGGGCGGGCAGAAGAGCCGTTTTTCGCCGGGGACACGCTCGGAGGGTGGGCCGTGGCTGGTTTCTTCGTCATCAGCGGCTACCTCATCACTGCGAGCCGGTTCAGCCACTCCCTCGGGGACTATCTGGTGCACCGTGTCGCCCGCATCATGCCGGCCTTCATCGTCTGCCTTATCGTCGTCGCCGGCTTGTTCGCGCCGCTGGGCTATTTCGCAGCCAAGGGTAGCCTCGAAGGTTTTCTCACGACCGGGACTACTCCCTTCAACTATGTCTTCTCCAACCTCGGGCTGAAGATGGTCACGTACGACGTGGCAGGAACCCCTGCGGACGTTCCCTACCCGGGAGCGTGGAACGGCTCGCTCTGGAGCCTCTACTACGAGTTCTATTGCTATGCGATCCTGGCGTTCCTCGGGATCTTCGCGTTCATCCGCAAGTCTCCGTGGTCCCTCACCGTCCTCTTCGCTGCGAGCGTGGTCGCCCACGCGTCGATCGATGACATTGCTGCCTACACTCAGGGGAACTTCGACTTCGACCTGCTGTTCCGCCTGCTGCCCTTCTTCCTCGGCGGAGCCGTCGTCCAGGCGTGGAGGGACCGCGTAGGTATCCACTGGTTCCCCGGCGCCGTATCCGTGGCAGCCGCCGTCGTGATCACGGCTCTGGTACCGAACTGGGGCGGAGCAGCCTCGGCCGTCTTCATCGCATACGGCACGCTCTGGATCTCAACGATCCTGCCGTCGCCGCTGCTAATCCGGAAGAACGATGTCTCCTACGGTGTATACATCTACGCCTTCCCGATCCAGCAGTTGCTGGCGGTCCATGGGGTCCACGAGCGTGGGCTGCTCGTCTACATGCTCGTGGCCGCGGTCCTCACGATCGCTGCCGGGATCGCCAGCTGGCTCCTCGTCGAGCGGCCTGTGATGCGCGGTGTGCGCCGGCATGGGAAGAGGTCAGCTCCTGAACGCGCAGCAGGCCCCGTTCCGCCGTCGGGAGTAGCGCCGGCCGGTGGAAGTGCATCGCCGGACCAACAGGATGGCCCGGTTGTCCCGCGGGGGTCTTCTACTGTACAGACCCGAGCGACAGGCGGGTGAGCCTTTCACCGACCGAGTTCCGTCCGAACCTCGCGAGCCGGGTGAGGATGTTCGCACCGGCCGCGGCGGGCATCGGAGTATTCCTCGTCATTGTGGTGTTGCGCCTCGCAGGTTTCCTGGACGGCGTGGTCATGATCGGCGTCTTCGGACTGATCCTGCTGGCTTTTCCGACCTCGACCTCCCTGTCCCGGCGGATTCTGCTGGCCCTCCCGCCAGTGCTGGGATTCGTTCCGTTGCTGTGGTGGGTTCCCGCGCTGTTCACCGTCGTCGACTACGGGACCTTCCTCCTTGCGATGGCGGCTGGAGCGTTCGCGGCGTGGGTTGCCTGGGCATCGGCACGGCCCGGCGAGCTCGGGCGGCTGATTCCGGAGCTGGGGCCCCTTGATGCACTGCCGGTTCTGACCGGCGCAGCCGCCGTGGTGACACAACTGCCAATGTTGACTGCCCGATCCGCAGACAGGGCGCTGTCGCTGTTGTCCCTGAACTGGGACAACGCGTCGCATTTCATGATGTACTCCACGCTGCAGGCTCGGGACAGGGTCATTCCGCTCTTGGGGACTGCCGCCGACGGAAGTCGGTGGTCGTTCCAGGACTACCCGCAGGGATTCCACGCCGTCCTGGCGACGGCGTCACAACTCGCATTCGGCCCGGCGACCCTCGGGCCGGAAACAGCGGTTCTCGCCTTCGCACGACTTTCCGCCGCGGTGACCGTGGTGGCGGCTGTTCTCGTCTCAGCCGGACTGGCGTCTCTCCCTGTGATGCGTCGGCGGCCAGCGGTATCGCTGTCAGTGGTGGCCGCTGTGTCCGCCGGGTGGGTCTTCGGGCCCGGCGCGATGGCATACCACCACGGGTTTCCCAATTTCTACCTCGGTGTTGCGCTGGTGATCTCGGCAGTGCTTGTCGTGTCCACCATGGACAAGCCTCTCCTTCCCCTGCCCCTTGCTGCCCTTGGCGGGGCCGCCGTCGGTGTCGCCCAGAACTGGGTCATCCTCCTTGTGTTCCTGGTGCCGCTTCCGCTGGTGCTGATCCTGCCGTGGCGCAGAGCCCGATGGCGGGCTCGCTGGAGCGTGTGGGCCGCTGCACTGGCGACAGCGGCGCTGACGTTGGTGGGGGTGGGTCTCGCGCTGTGGCAGATCTCTGAGATCGAGGTGTCCACGGTCATCGAGGCGACCGGGGGGGTGCCCCGGCCCAAGGTCTTCGAGACCGCAGCAGTGCTGGTCGCATGCGCGGTACTGTCCGTCCTCGCATATCCCAGGCGGGGCGCCATGAGCGCTTCCCTGCTGCAGGCACGCGTGCCCCTCCTCGTCTTGGCGGCAGGTAGCATCTTTGCTCTATGGTTCGGCGGCGTCCAGCTGATCGAAGCAGGGAAGCTCTCCTACTACGTCCTGAAGTTCCTCATCGCCTTCGAACTCGTAGCCTTGGTCCTTGCGGCTACGGCGTTGGCGGTGGTCCTTGGTCACCCGCGTGTTCCCCTCCTCGTTTCTTCGAGGTGCCGGCTTCCGCGTACGGCGGTATCGGTTCTTGCAGCAGTGGTGACAACACAGCTGTTCGGGTCCGCTCCCGTGCCTTGGGGCCAGTCGCCGCTGGGGCCGTCCGCTGCCGCCCGGGAGGTCGCCGACCAGCAGGAAGCTCTCGAAGACGTACCCGCCCACATCCAGGGTCTTCTGCGCGCTGTCGAGGCGGGGAACGGTGAACCGGCGATCTACATCACCACCGAGCACTGGAGTGTCTTCCACCCACTGCTGGCTCAGCAGTGGTACAGCGCGCTCACCGGCACGTATACCGAAGGTAGCTGGGAACTCTCGCTCTCCATGTTCCCGCTGGTCGGGAATCCGGCGGCGGTCGAGGGTGTCGTGGATGCGATCCGGGCGAAATCGCCGGACACGCGCTTCATCATCGACCCCTGACCCGCTGGTCCGGCGAAACGCAGAACCTCCCGCTGTGCCTGTCCAAGACCGGAGTGTCTCCGGAGGACGGCAGAGTCCCCGCGCACTGCGCGGGGACTCCATGGCACCGCGGGCGGGAGCTACCCGCCCGCGGTGCCATGGCCGTCAGGCGGGCTGGACGTCGGCCTGGGAATCGATCCACTGAGCCAGCCGCCTGATGCCCTGCTCCAGGTTGTGCTGGGGGGCCCAGCCCAGTACCTGCTCAGCCGCGCTGACATCGGCCCAGGCGTGCCGGACGTCGCCCTGCCGGTACTGGCCCGTCACGTGAGGTTCCGGCGCGTTGTAGTAGCCGGCGATGATCGCCGCCGCTGTTCCGATGGTCTGGAACTCACCGGAGCCGATATCGAGGGGTGTGTCGCTGACGGCGGGCGACGTGGCCGCGGCCACGAGGGCCGAGGCGACGTCGTCTATCAGGATGAAGTCGCGGCGCACCTCGCCGTCCTCGTAAAGGGGGATGGAACGTCCGGACTTCGCCATTCTGCAGAACAGGGACATGATGCCGGTGTAGGGGTTGATCAGCGATTGGCCCGGCCCATACACGTTCTGGAGCCGGAGGACGGCTGTCTCGACGCCGTAGGATTTGCCCCACGCCAGGAGGATGTTCTCCTGGGCGAGCTTCGTGGCCCCGTACACGCTCACCGGCGCCGGAAAGACGTCGTCGGCCTTCATCGCTGTCGGCTGGGCGTCGGGGAAGTCCCACTGGGCTTGGTCGAGGGTAGCGCTGGTGCGCTGGCCGGGGTAGAAGAGCGAGTGCGCCCCTGCGCGGCGCCATGCGCCCTCTCCGTACACGGCACGGCTGCTTGAAAGCACGATGCGGCGCGGCAGCTTCTTGTGGCGGTTGAGCGCGTCGAGCATCTGGGACGTGCCGACGACGTTGGTCGTCGTATGCCGGGTCGACTCCTCCAGAGACTGTCCCGTCCCCGTTTCGGCAGCGAGATGAATGATCACGTCGGGGGTTGTCGTCGCGAGGACGGTGTCCCAGACGGCTGCTTCGGTGATGTCGCCGCGGATCAGCTCCGCTGACTCGTGGAGGTCCGCCGGCCGTTCTCCCGTGGCGTGGATCTGTGGGTGGAGGTTGTCGACGACGACAACGCGACCGAACGCGGCAGCCAGTCCGCTGGAGATGGCAGTGCCGATGAAGCCGGCTCCGCCCGTGACGAGGACAGTTTGTTCCGAATCACCGGAATGTGGGACGTGGGTCATATGAGCCTTCCTGAAGGGGCCGTTACAGGCCGAAGATATGGCGTGTGAGCGCCTTCGCTGCGGTGCGATTGCGGTTGAGGAGAGCCCCGGGCAGCAGGGTCGCTGCGTGGGCCCGTGAGGTGATGCGGATGCGGGCGGCGCGTTCGGCACGCTTCCATCCGAGCTCTTTCGCCTGGCCCGCCGCGAGGGAGAAGTACTCGCGCTCCCCAGCGAACCGCGAGCCGTCGACGAGCTTGGACGAGGACGCGCTTGCGGAGTGGCGCCGGTAGGAGAAACACAGCGTCGGTTCGATGAGCAGCTGGTCCCCTTTGTAGATCATGTCCATCACGAGGGCGAGGTCCTGGATGATGGGGAAGCCTTCACGAAAGTCGACCTCACGAATCTTGGCGGTCCGGAATGCGAGCGAGGGCCAGTACAGCCAGTCACCGTGCATCAGGTTCGCCGCGATCGCCTCGCCCGAGACGAGTTGGATCCCGCTACCACGCGGGCGGACCAGCCTCTGCTTGGCAGTGTCGGCGAGAGTCGTCACGACGGCGCCCGACTCATCGATGACCTGGACTCCCGGCTGGATGATCGCAGCTTCCGGGAAGCGGCGATGCGCGGCCAGCACTGTACCGACGTAATTCGGCAGCAGGACGTCGTCGCAGCCGAGGATGGTCATCAGTTCCTGGGTCGCCAGTGAGACGCAGGTCCGGTAGTTCGCGGTGATGCCTTCGTTCTGCTCCTTGCGGATGTACGTGATGCGCTCGTCATCGATGCCGGCGAAGTATTCCTTCACCGTCAGGTCTGGATAGGCATCGTCGACGACGGTCAGCCGCCAGTCCTCGGAGTCCTGCGCCATGACACTCCGGACCGTTTCCTTGAGGTAACCGGGATCTCCCCAGTAGGGGATGAAGATGTCCAGTGGCATGGTGTGGTTGGCCGGCCTTCCGTTGTTGGTGCGGCGGAGTGTTCCGCCGGGCATCGCGATGTCAGGGGTGGTCTTGCTTCTGTGCAGGATGCGCGGCGGCCGCGCCGTTCTCTCCGGTGAAGCCGTGCTTCGGTACGCGATTCTCCGAGGACGCAGCCGAGGTGCCTGCAGCAGCCTGTTGGGACGGGAGGGTCACGTGCGGGGCGAGGGCTTCGAGCTGGGCTCGCAGGATGGCAACTTCTTCGGCAAGGGTCCGGGTCTCGTCCTCGACCGAGGAGATCTCGACGGAGAGGTGCAGCAGTACGCCGAGCACGAAGAGGATTCCCAGGGCGAAGAGCAGGTTCGACGGAACGGTGACGCCCACAGCTTCCGCGGCGATCGCCAGGAGTTCGGGGAACGCTCCGAGCAGCACCGTGGCGGCGCCCACGATCAGCCAGAGGGCGGCGTACTTCTCGCGGATCTTCTTGCGCCGCAGGAGGTCGAGGATGACCGCGACGATGATGATGGCCAGCACGAAGGCGGCGATGGTTTCCAAGAGTCAGGCTCCCACGAGGTGTACTGGGCCGGATTTCCTGCGGGTCAGGGCGAACAGCAGGGCGAAGACGGAGCGGCCGAGGTAGATGGCCGCCTTCGTCGGATTGTGGCTGGGCGTACCGCCCTGGCGGACGCGCATCTCCACAGGGACCTGGACCACTCGGCAGCCGGACTTGATCGCGACGACGAGGGAATCGATGGTGTCTCCGAGGTACTCGGCCGGATAGTGGTCGAGATACTGCGCTATCGCCCGGGTATTGGCGGCCCGGAAGCCGCTCGTCACGTCGGTGAGCCGCGTGCGGGACAACCGCGAGATGACGGCTGCGAGGAACTGCATGGCCCATTTTCGTGGGCCCGAGACCCGATATTCACCGCGTTCGGCAAAGCGGGCCCCGATGGAGATGTCAGCGCCTTCGAGACCGCGGAGTACGCGTTCGATATCGCGGGGATCATGCTGGCCGTCGGCGTCCACCTGGACGACGGCGTCATAGCCGGTGCGGGCGGCGTACTTGAAACCTGCCCGCATCGCGCCGCCCACGCCGAGGTTGAAAGGCAGCCTCAGCACTGTTGCGCCGGCGGCCTTGGCTTCCGCCGCGGTCTCGTCGGAGGATCCGTCGTCGACGACAAGTACGTCGAAATGCTGCTGCACGGCAAGCGTTTCGCGGACCGTATTTCCGACGGTCTCGGCCTCGTTCCACGCGGGCATGATGACGAGGGCGCGGGAGTAGGGCGGATTGGGCATGACTTCTAATCTATACCACTACACCCGGAGGGCCGGGTTGCCGGGGGGCGCGCCCCGTCTACTCCGTGCCGTAGGATCGCCTGGCGTAGCGCCGGTACACGGCCCCGAACAGCGCAGGTGCTGCCTTGAGGAGGAGCCCGGCAGCAGCAAGATCGGGACGGACTCTGGCGCAGCTGGCGAGGCGCCCGAGTGGCAGTTCCGTCCCGTATGGTCGGAGGTCCGCGCGTCCCTGCGCCATTCCAACGGCGGATGTCGCCGCGCTCTGGGCGACGAGAAGTGTCAGGAGCGTCAACATCGCCTGGAACGGCGCGCGGAATGACCCCTGCCGGAAGGCCGGGTCGAGGTGGACGTCGAGGTGGGCGAGGGCCTGCCCGACGTCGTTCGCGGACGGCACCCGGCCCCAGGTGAGGGAGTTGGCGGAAATGCGGTAGCGGTAGAGGGGCTTGCTCATGACGACGACGTGTCTCGCCCGGGGGTACAGGGCGAGGTTCATGACCATGTCTTCGAACCGCTTGAGTCCTTCGGGGTAGCGGAGGTCCTCGAACAGGCTCCTCCGGAACAGCTTGTCCCAGGGAAACGGCGTGACGCGGTCCGCCAACGCCATGCGAAGAGTGGTTCGCCCGTCCATCCGGCCGGTGCTGCGGCTCGCTCGCGGGCGCTCCTCGCTACCATCCACGGACACGAGATGGCCGGACACGACGATGTCGGTTTCGGCATCGCAGGCATTCATCATCGCTTCGAGGTAGTCGGGCAACAACTCGTCATCGGCATCCAGGAATGTGACGAACTCGCCGATCGCCACGTCGAGGCCCGTATTCCGGGCAGCGGAGCTCCCTCGGTTCTCGGGGGAGACGATGACGCGCACCGGTCTGTCGCGAACGCTTGCCGCAATGGCGCGGGCACGGTCGGCGGAGTCGTCCGTCGAGGCGTCGTCCACGACTAGCAGCTCCCAGTTCTCGTAGGTCTGGGAGACGACGCTCGCCAGTGCGCGGTCGATCGTCGACGCGCTGTTGTAGACGGGCACGATCACGCTCACCAGCGGGCAGCTTTCGACTGTCATCGCTCTGTGCCTTCCTGCACCGTGGAGTTGGTGGACCGTCGCCGGGTGAGGGCAAGAAGGGCCAGGAGATGAACGAAGGCTCCCACGACGGGCCCGAGCAGCAGACTGAGGGTCACTCGCGTCTCGAGGGTGCCCGGGAGCAGGAGCAGGAGGAACGTAGACGCCGTCGCGACCAGCCAGCCCACTGAGTAGGAGGCATGCGCGCCTCGCGCGAGGCAGGCGGTCCCCGTCACGGTCAGTATCGCCATCAGGCACCCCGCGAACGTCAGTGCCGCCATGGTCAGGGGCCCGACGACGTACACGGGACCGAAGACCAGCATGATCCACGGTCCGAGCAGACCAGCCGCTATCGCTCCGACGCCGCCGAGCGCGAGCAGCGCCGCCACGGGTTTGGCCATGGCGCGGAGGAGCGCGGTGCCCTTCATTCCGACGAACCGCGAGATGAGCACCGACTGGAAGGCCTGCAAGGGGATCATGATCGGTGCCCGGGTGAGGGAGATCGCGAGAATGAGGGGTGCCGCCCCCGCGTACTCCATGGCGGGCGTCGTCAATCGCAGCAGGATGGGGAACCCCGTGATGAGGGCCGCGGTGGCGGCGGCGGACACCATGGCGTGGGCGGTGTTCGACACGAGGGCACCGATGCCGACATCCGCCCGTGCACGCAGGGCCGACCGGGAACGCCCGACGACGAGGAGGATGAGCATCCAGGTCAGCGCTCCAGCGGCACTGGCGGCCTCCAGCCCGAGTCGTGTGGAGACGGTGGCCACGACGACTACCACGAGGAGAAGGCGCATCAGAGCTTCGGATGCAGCAAGTCCTGCAAAAAGCGACCACCGCTGGGACCCTCCTGCCGCCCCTGCCAGTGAGCAGTGCCCGGCGTAGGCGACCGCTGCAGCTGCGAGAAGCACCACCAGCAGGACGGTGTCGTCAGGGAGGATCAATGGGGCCCAGAGCGGAGACGAAGCAGCGATCACGACAGCTGCCCCACAACCAACCAGCACCCCGAGCGGGAAGACCGCCGCACCTCGCCCTGGTGACGCGGCGCGCGCCGCTCCCGCCCGGACAGCCCGGGTGAACTCGTTGATGATGCCGGAGAGGACCCCCAGGATGAAGAACAGGACTGCCCAGAAGGTGAGGAACTCGGCGTTCTCCCCAGGAGGGAGTGCCCGCGCGGCGATGAACAGTATCAGGTAGCTCGCGGCTGCGGCGATCACCGACGCGATGCCCACCGCCGGTAGTCCCTTGGCCGGGGACCGGCCGGTTCCCGCCTGCGTAGGGTCGGCCGCGGACTCGGCCGGATTACTCAGGGACATAAGCCCCGATCATAGCGACGCCGTCACCTCCCGGCACAATTTGGTGGTCCCATAGGGTCGTTTGCGCGCCTGGTGGGGTTAGGAGCGGGTGATGCCGCGGGTCGGTGACCAGCTGAGTCGGCCTTTCTGGAAGGTTTGGGTGCATGTCTGGGTCGTGGTGCAGGTTTCGTTGGTGGTGGGGTAGCCGAGGCTGCCCTTCTCCCAGCCGGTTGCACGCCAGGCGGCTCCGATGGCTCCGGTGGTCGGGTGGGCGCCGGTGGTGGGGGACCAGTGGATCTGGCCGCCCTGGAAGTCCTGGTAGCAGCCGCCGCCGGTCAGTCCGCAGGCCTGGTTGCCCGTGGGGTAGCCGAGGCTTCCTGCTTCCCAGCGGGTTTGGCCCCACGCCGTGTTGAACACGCCGCGGGTGGCGGAGGCTCCGGTGGTGGGGGACCAGTGGATCTGGCCGTTCTGGAAGTTCTGGTAGCAGCCGCCGCCGGTGAGTCCGCAGATTTCGCCGCTGGTGGGGTAGCCCAGGACGCCGTTTTCCCAGCCGGAGTTCCCCCAGGCAGAGGCGATGGTGCCGTAGGTCGGGTAGGTTCCGGTGGTGGGGGACTTGTGGATCTGGCCGTTCTGGAAGTTCTGGTAGCAGCCGCCG
This sequence comes from Arthrobacter sp. NPDC092385, assembly GCF_044755105.1. Taxonomy (NCBI): domain Bacteria; kingdom Bacillati; phylum Actinomycetota; class Actinomycetes; order Micrococcales; family Micrococcaceae; genus Arthrobacter; species Arthrobacter sp. NPDC092385. The sequence continues at coordinate 205,519 of NZ_JBIVQL010000007.1, read as the reverse complement.
CCGGTGAGCCCGCAGACCTCGTTACCGGTGGGGTAGCCGAGCTTTCCTCGTTCGCGGCCCAGCGCGCTCCAGGTCGCGTCGATCGATCCGGTGGTGATCGCCGTTCCGGTCGACGGCGACGTGTAGATGTTGCCCTTCTGGAAGGTTTGGAGGCATCCTCCGCCGATGAGCCCGCAGATCGTGTTGCTGGTGGGGTAACCGAGTCTTCCCTGTTCCCAGCCGCTGCCGGCCCAGGCGCGGGCGAGGTTGCCGGTCGTCACGTAGGGGTCGGTGGTGGATGAGCGGTGGATTTGGCCGTTCTGGAAGTTCTGGTAGCAGCCGCCGCCGGTCAGTCCGCAGGCCTCGTTGCTCGTGGGGTAGCCCAGCGAGCCCTTTTCCCAGCCGGTCTGACCCCAGGCCCGGCTGAAGGAACCCCAGGTGGCGAAAGCTCCTGACGATGCGCTCCAGTGGATCTGGCCGCCCTGGAAGTTCTGGTAGCAGCCGCCGCCGGTCAGTCCGCAGATCTCGTTGCCCAAGGGGTAGCCGAGGGTGCTGCGTTCACGGCCGAGCGCGCTCCAGGTACCGTCTATCGCGCCGAGCGTCAGTGCTGCCCCGGTTGCCGGGGTCCAGTAGATGTTTCCGCCCTGGAACGACTGCACACAGCCGCTGTCCTTGAGTCCGCAGGCCAGGTCGGTGACCGGGTACCCGAGGACACCTGCTTCCCACCCGGACCTGCCCCAGGCAGTGTTGACGGCTCCCTGCGTGGCGTGGGCTCCGGTGGCCTTCGTCCAGTGCACCTGCCCGTACTGGTAGTTCTGGTAGCACCCACCACCACTGATGCCGCACACCAACGCCGACACGGCGCCGCCGATCGCCGGAGTACTCGCGGCAGAAGCATCCACCAACGGCTTCGCCACACTCGCCGACGACTGACCCTGGGAATTCGCCACGAACGCGGACAGTTCAGCTGCCGTACCGCGCCAGACGTTCGAATCACCGACGAAGGGGCCGGTACTGCTGTACTGCCACACCGTATAGGAGGACCAGCCATTGGGCAGGCGGCCGGCAGTCGTCTGCCCGTACGCGGCGATATGCAGTGGGTGGTCAGCGAACGCGCTCGAGTTGCCGGTGCAGGTCGCCCACCAATCCGTCGTCGTATAGATCATCGGCACGCGTCCCGTGAGGGACTTGACCGTGGATGAGAAATCACGAATCCACGCGACCATCTGTGCTGCCGACATGTTGTAGCAGGAGTTGCCGAGCGAGGGATACGGGTTGTACTCGATGTCCAAGAGGGGAGGTAGCGTGCGCCCATCCGCCGACCAGCCTCCGCCATTGCGGACGAAGTATGAGGCCTGCGCGGCTCCGGATGAGGACGGCGTCGGAATGGCGAAGTGATAAGCCCCGCGGACCATGCCCTCGGCTGCCGATCCGTTGTACTGCTGGGGGTAGTACGGGTTGATGTATCCGGTGCCCTCCGTCGCCTTGACGTAGGCGAATTCCACACCCTGGATGCGGGCGCCCCGCCAGTCGACGTTCCCTTGATGGCTGCTGACGTCGATGCCCTGAATACCCGCGGGCCGCCAGGTGGCAGCGAGTCCCTCGGACTGAGCCGCCTGTAGCGGCTCCGGTTGGGTGGCGGGCGCGACCTGGGCGTTGCCGGTAGCCGAAATCCGGTCGAGCCCCTGGCCCATGTGGGCATTGCCTAGACCGCTGACGGCGTCGGCGATCGACGGGGATGCGATGGATGCTTGACCCTTGTTGTCCCGGTCCGCACTCGCCGTAGTGGACGGATCCGGTGCCGGTTCTGGCTCCGTCGCGGCGGATTCGGTAGGAGGTGCCGGATCGAACCGATCCTCTTCATCGACACCGGTCCGGTCCTCGGCTGGAGGCACTGAAGGACCAGCCGTCGGGTGGGGCTGAACGAGCGCAGACGCGATGTCGGGCTCCGAGGCCACCGCCGGCAAAGGTGCGAGAGTGAAGACTGCTACGAAGGCTGCGGCTGCCAGTCTGGATGTCAGGGGGAACGGGTGCATGTGGAAAGTCCTAGTCGTCTTCGCGCCTGGTGGGGTTAGGAGCGGGTGATGCCGCGGGTCGGTGACCAGCTGAGTCGGCCTTTCTGGAAGGTTTGGGTGCATGTCTGGGTCGTGGTGCAGGTTTCGTTGGTGGTGGGGTAGCCGAGGCTGCCCTTCTCCCAGCCGGTTGCACGCCAGGCGGCTCCGATGGCTCCGGTGGTCGGGTGGGCGCCGGTGGTGGGGGACCAGTGGATCTGGCCGCCCTGGAAGTCCTGGTAGCAGCCGCCGCCGGTCAGTCCGCAGGCCTGGTTGCCCGTGGGGTAGCCGAGGCTTCCTGCTTCCCAGCGGGTTTGGCCCCACGCCGTGTTGAACACGCCGCGGGTGGCGGAGGCTCCGGTGGTGGGGGACCAGTGGATCTGGCCGTTCTGGAAGTTCTGGTAGCAGCCGCCGCCGGTGAGTCCGCAGATTTCGCCGCTGGTGGGGTAGCCCAGGACGCCGTTTTCCCAGCCGGAGTTCCCCCAGGCAGAGGCGATGGTGCCGTAGGTCGGGTAGGTTCCGGTGGTGGGGGACTTGTGGATCTGGCCGTTCTGGAAGTTCTGGTAGCAGCCGCCGCCGGTGAGCCCGCAGACCTCGTTACCGGTGGGGTAGCCGAGCTTTCCTCGTTCGCGGCCCAGCGCGCTCCAGGTCGCGTCGATCGATCCGGTGGTGATCGCCGTTCCGGTCGACGGCGACGTGTAGATGTTGCCCTTCTGGAAGGTTTGGAGGCATCCTCCGCCGATGAGCCCGCAGATCGTGTTGCTGGTGGGGTAACCGTGTCTTCCCTGTTCCCAGCCGCTGCCGGCCCAGGCGCGGGCGAGGTTGCCGGTCGTCACGTAGGGGTCGGTGGTGGATGAGCGGTGGATTTGGCCGTTCTGGAAGTTCTGGTAGCAGCCGCCGCCGGTCAGTCCGCAGGCCTCGTTGCTCGTGGGGTAGCCCAGCGAGCCCTTTTCCCAGCCGGTCTGACCCCAGGCCCGGCTGAAGGAACCCCAGGTGGCGAAAGCTCCTGACGATGCGCTCCAGTGGATCTGGCCGCCCTGGAAGTTCTGGTAGCAGCCGCCGCCGGTCAGTCCGCAGATCTCGTTGCCCAAGGGGTAGCCGAGGGTGCTGCGTTCACGGCCGAGCGCGCTCCAGGTACCGTCTATCGCGCCGAGCGTCAGTGCTGCCCCGGTTGCCGGGGTCCAGTAGATGTTTCCGCCCTGGAACGACTGCACACAGCCGCTGTCCTTGAGTCCGCAGGCCAGGTCGGTGACCGGGTACCCGAGGACACCTGCTTCCCACCCGGACCTGCCCCAGGCAGTGTTGACGGCTCCCTGCGTGGCGTGGGCTCCGGTGGCCTTCGTCCAGTGCACCTGCCCGTACTGGTAGTTCTGGTAGCACCCACCACCACTGATGCCGCACACCAACGCCGACACGGCGCCGCCGATCGCCGGAGTACGCGCGGCAGAAGCATCCACCAACGGCTTCGCCACACTCGCCGACGACTGAAGGGGTTCGATCGTCACTCGAGCCTCGGAATTGCTGACCGAATCGACGCGGATCTTCGTCCCGGAGTGTGAGATGAAGGTCTGCCCCGCCTGCCAGGTCAACGATGCATTGCCCCAACCAGAGACCCGGCTGTTGGGAGTGAGCACGATCGAAGCATTTCCCGACCATCCGAGGATGTCCTGCTTGGTGATCTTGATCCCGCGGTTTCCGTTGACGGCCGACTGGGCGTCGTAGCCCTCCGGAGCCCGCAATTCGAGATAATAGATTTCACCGCTCACAGGGTCCGTGAACTTCGCTGCGCGGCCGGCCGAGATTCCCGCCCAGGGTCGGAGGGATACCTGCTTGGCATCCGTCACTTTTCCAAGGTTCTGGATCTCGTCACCTCGGCCGAACCCCCCGTACTCCCAGAGGAACGAGTTGATGACGGGCAGGCTCACCTGCGCGTACCCCATGAGGTCGGTCGTATCGCTGTATTCTGCCGAATAGCAGGCAGAATCCGCCCAGGATGCCCCGGACCGCGGGACGTCCGATCGTCCATTCGAACACGCCAGTGAGTTCGCATGGTGCAGACCGAGGACATGGCCGAACTCGTGCGTGACGACATTGTTCGTGAGTGCCGAGGGGTACGGCATGATGACGCGGCCGCTGGTGGAGCTGTCGGTGAAACCGCCGCCGAGGATGCCCCAGGAGCCGTTGTAGTTCAGGTCCGCGTGCGGCACGAAGATGACCAGGGATTCATACGAGCGGTACTGCCAGTTCAGCTCGCGGGTGACGGTTGCCATGATCGTGCCGTACGAGTCCGTGATCTTCGCTGCGGATACATGACGGAACTCATTCACCTTCGTGAATTTCAGCCGTCCTGCGGACGCTGAATTCCAGTAGCTGTTCGCACTCGTGATCGAATTGCGAGCGGCCGTCATGTTGATCGCGTCGGTATCGGCAACTGTCTTTCCCGACAGTTGCACCGTGACGAGGGTGACCTTGAATTCTCCGGTCCGCGGGGCGATTGCCGCTGTACCAGCGCTGCCGTCGAGGCCCAGGGGTGAGGCCGCCTTCATGGGGGTCAGGGGCTGCGCGAAGTGTTCGCCGTATCGGGCGTTGGAGTTCGGGTCGTTGAGCGGATTCCACGTGAGGTCCGGAACGAAGGATGTGATCTCCTCCTGGTTTCCCGGTTCGGCACTGGCCGTCGTGGGCGCGGCATCAGATTCTTGAGGGTCTGACGCCTTCGGGGTGCCTCCGTTACCGGGAGCCGGTTCGATGGGAGCGGTCGTTGCCGACTCCGCAGCCGGTGCGCCATCCGTCGTGCTGGGCAGCGACGTTGTGGAGGGGGCAGCCGGGGTCGCCGTTGCGGAGGGTGAAGGCGCCGGTACGGCGTCCGTAGCTACTGCGGGTACCGCACTGCCCATCAGACCGAAGGACAGTAATGCGGCGCACAGGAGCCGGGCGGGGGAGGGCAAGGTCACGGGTTTCTCCAGCGGAATCCGGGCGTCAGCCAGGTGAGTGAATCCCGAGAAGACTACATATCTGTTACTGCTGTGACGAACGTTTCCAAAGTGAAGGAAGAATCTTAGGTAAAACCTGCGGAAGTCGATGCATTCCTCCCGGCGTGTCGGCTTCTGGACGGCTGTTGATCCTTGAGCGAAGTAGTTGCCCACATACGCCGTAGGCCCTAGCAGAGGCGGAATGCCCCCAGTAGGGTGAGTGGCGGCGGGAGCTTAGGCGGCCCGCTCATCACGTCAGTGGAGCCGTGCAGATATATGGGGGATATCTATGGATGGTGTGCGCTTGGTCGAGGGCGAAGTGCGGGAGCTCATCCGCCGGCGCGGACTGGACCCTGCGCAGCAGATCGCCGAGGTGCAGCTCCTCGTGAACGACGCTGTCGCCGACTATGAGGAACGCTCCGTGCTCGGGGTCCTCCCACCGCTCGGACGACTCGACATCGCGCGCAAGCAGATCTACGACGCAGTCGCCGGCTTCGGAGCACTGCAGCCCTTCCTGGACGATCCCACGGTCGAGGAGATCTGGATCAACGCCCCATCCGAGGTGTATATCGCCCGGCACGGTGAATCGGAGCTCACGGCGTTGTCGCTCACGGACCACCAGGTGCGGGACCTCGTCGAGAAGATGCTGAAATCGTCGGGACGCCGCCTCGATCTCTCCTCCCCGTTCGTCGACGCTTCCCTGCCCGACGGATCCCGTCTGCACGTGGTGATTCCGGACGTGACACGGAGGCACTGGTCGGTGAACATCAGGAAGTTCATCGCCCGTGCCTCGCGGCTCGAACACCTCGTGGAACTGGGGACGCTGTCGCCGCAGTCGGCCAGGTTCCTGGGGGCAGCAGTCGCAAGCGGCCTCAACATCCTGGTCTCCGGTGCCACGCAGGCAGGGAAGACGACACTGCTCAATTGCCTGGGTGCGTCGATCGGTCCCCGGGAGAGGGTCATCACGGTCGAGGAGATCTTCGAGCTCCAGCTACCGCTTCGCGATGTCGTGGGCCTCCAGTGCCGACAGCCCAACCTCGAGGGGCACGGGGAGATACCGCTGCGGCGTCTCGTCAAGGAGGCGCTGCGGATGCGGCCGGACAGGCTGATCGTCGGCGAGGTCCGCGAGGCCGAGAGCCTGGACATGTTGATCGCCTTGAACAGTGGCTTCCCCGACATGGCAGACGCACACTGCAGAACCCCTCGTCGGCCAGCGAACGTGGTCGACACAACTAGAGATCCGCGTTGGGGCGCACGCGCCGTTACGATGATCAGATCGGCGGAACGCCGCTCGGGTTTGGGGGAAGGTCAGCTTTGCAGGTTTTTATCAGTTGGTCAGGTAAGGAAGCGCAGCACGTAGCGATCGCACTGAGGGTCTGGTTGCCTAAGGTCCTGGACAACAAGGTCAAGCCATTCGTCTCCTCCCACGACATCGACAAAGGCGACCGCGGGCTCACGAAGATCGCCGCGGAATTGGAAGCAAGCAAGTACGGCATCGTCGTCGTAACGCGCTCCAACCAAGACTCGCCTTGGATCAACTTCGAGGCGGGGGCTCTCGGCCGATCGCTAACGGACTCACGCGTCGCGCCCCTCCTGGTGGGCTTATCGGATGCCGATGTGAAGGGGCCCCTGAAGCAATTTCAGAACTCCTCTGCTTCTGATCGAGATGCTGTTCTCGCCCTCGTGCGGTCGCTGAATCGCGTGCTCGATGATTCCCTAAGCGATGGGACGCTCGACGTCACTTTCAACGCTCACTGGCCCGAGTTGGAGATCGCCATTTCAGGCGCTCCCAGTGAAGAATCTCTTCCACAGGTCCGTCGCGAGGACAAAGACCTTCTTGAGGAAGTCCTCACGACTGTTCGGTCCCTGCAGCGAGATGTTGCTCGTCTGCAGGGACTCGTCAAGGGCTCAAACTTAGTGGAGGACGCGGACCACGGGAACGAGGTTGCAAATCTCGTGGCCTGGCATCTAGACCTGAACAAAATTCGTTGGCATGAAAGCGGCTCGGGGGTCTCAGTCGTTCTCCCAGAAGGCACTCCGAAGGTGGGCCACCAATTACTTCTTCCGCTCCAGAAGTACGCAGAGGTGCACGACATCAGTGTGACACTTCAGCGCCCTGACGGGTCGTCAATCACATACGCGCCCGATGGAACGGAGAGCCGCACAGCGGCTCTTCTCTAACCGATGAAAGATCACGGGCACTCCTCCCGCGAGCTGACGATGCTGCCGGGCAAGTAGATGTTGTGGGGTGCGGACTGGTGGGACGCGGCCTCTGCCATCGGCACGGTCCTAGCGACTTTTGTCGCCGTGGGGCTGGCGATCAGCGAGGGTGTGCGCGCGAGACGCGCAGAAGGGGCTCTTGAGGACGAGCGCGGGCGCTCGTTGGAGCAGGAGCGAGTTGGAGTTGCCTCCCTCGTATCGGCTTGGGTGGAAGTCGAGTATGTCCCGGATGCCAGCAGTACCCACTACCTTCGCCGAAGTAAGGTCATCGTCGCCAATGAGAGTAACGAGCCGGTCTTCGACGTCCACGTCATCATTGGAGTAGGCGACCCGCTGGTGCAGGTTGGGCCACTTGCGGTTCCGACGCCCATCCCAGTTCTTCCTCCTAGAAGACATCGCGAGTGGGACATTTCCTCCGGCCTGAGTGCTCTCGACAGTGGAGTGGGAGCAGTACCTGACGAGCCTGCGGCTCGTATCGACTTCGATGACTCTCGGGCCGTTCGATGGCGGAGAAACTTCGATGGCAAGCTCATCGAGATGACGCAGCTCGTTGTCGACCCACCACTGACCGAAGAAGAGGGCACCCGGCAGATTGGGGACCTGACGAACTGGTTGAACCCTATGGGCGTAGCGATCAGCTTTCTCAATGTCCTTCGCCAGGACGGCTCGCCTCCCACTCTCAGAGATCTTCAACCATTCCTTGCTGAAGGTGCTCCAAGCTGGAAGGCAACCACTCCTGACCTCATCGAACTGTTGCGAAATGATCTGGCCGACTACGGCCTCGCTGCTCATACGTGGTACCGGACGCCGCAGATTGCCTATGTCCGGCTGATCCCGTCTGAGGCAGAGCGGCTGCGCGAGACGCCCACGGGCTACTACACAGCAGGAGGGAGATACCTGACCCTTGTGTTCTACGCCGGACAGGGTTGGTTCGTATTCAGCGTTGGCGGCATGGTCACTACGCCAGAGTGGATCGGGTTCCCGAAGGGAGCCATCTCACCAGACCCTCGGGTCAACAGTGTGAAGAATCGGCGCAACTAGCGGTCTGTGGATCACTCGGGTCCTTCGATGGCCTACTGAATGGCCCTTTGCAGCAACCTCGTGGGGTACATCTGAACGACCTCCTGTGAGCCTCCTCCCGTGCCTCCTAGAAAGGTCCGCACTAGAACTAAGGTGGGGGGTAAGGGGGGGGGGGCAGAAAACCTACACCGAGATGCCGCTTCAGCAGGTCAAGGCTTCGGAGTTTCAGACGGTCTGGACGAAGCCGAAGGCGTAGCCCAGAGACACGTAAACGTGTAGACGCAGCTACTCGGCAACACGTCTACGCGATGACTAGCTCATCTCCCAGGCGTGCGGGGCTCCACCCCGTGCCTTCCCCTCCTCGGCTCCTTTCCGGCCATGCTTCACCCTCCCGACGTCGGCTCCCGGCCTTCGGCCTCCGCCTCCGTCGACCCTCACCACCTACACGAAGGACACCCATGCCCAGCACCACCCTTTCCTCTGCAGGCCAGCTCGTCGACGCCGCGATCGCTCGTCGTGACGACGCCCAGGCTCAGGCAGCTGAAGCTCGCAGGCAGGCTGACGCGGCCCGCTCCGCGGCCGCCACACTGGAAGGCCGGCTACGTGCCGGCGACTCCACGGTGAACGTCGAGGAACTTGTCAAGGCAGGCCCCGCCGCTGACCGTCTCGCCGCGCTCGCAGACGCCTACGCTGCGACACTCCCCAGCTTTGAGGCAGCGATCCGCCAGGCCCACACTGACGAGCTGCTCGAGCGCATCTCGAGCGGGCAGATCCTTTCCCGCGAGGCCTACTCGGCGAGGGTCGCAGACCTCGTGCAAAAGATCGCCGATTTCATGGAGCCGCTCGAGCTGGCGCTCGAGCCCGTAGCCAAGCGTCACCTCAGCAACGTCCATTCTCTGACTCACACCACCGCCTACGGTTCCGGCTTCAACTACCGGAACGGCAACCCGCGGTCTCCGATCCGCATCGGACCTTCTGACATGAGCTTCGACGTCGACGGCACTACCTACGTGATGGACCTGTCGCTCAACTCGATGATGGACAACGCGCTGTCGGAAGCGCAGCGCGAACTGTCTGCTCGACGCACGGCCAGGGCATCAGCTCAGTAGGCAGCGACGACAGGGGGCGTCAGCCCCCTTCACTGGTGTAGCGAGTGATGAGGGACGGCCTATCAGGGCGTCTGAGGGCGTGGGTACCGGGCATGGTGTCTCAGGCCGTCTCTCATCAGTGGCTACAGCGGCCATTCTCAACACGATGGGCACCCTGCTCCGCGGGCGCCTTCCCCGTCATCATGGGCTGAACGCAAACGCCGGCCGTGACAGACGGCCCAGGAAACAGTCTGAGACCCGTACGTGGCAAGACACGCTAACTACCTCCGGGCCACGGCGCGCGTCGATCTGGGACACCCCCCTACTGGGTGCGCACGACACAAGCAGTTGGTTATCGCCCGAATCCGCCTAAACTATCTGGACGCCGAGCCCTTCACCTGAACGATCCGGACTAATCCAGTACCGAACGAACGCTCTCATCGGGTAACACGGACTACGTGGGGTTTTCTCTGTCACCCCCATCTGGGGCTGGGCGAGCATCCAACCAACTCCACCCGGGCATTCCTTCCAGAAGGCTTATCTGGTCAGCCTGAAGCTCACTTACTTTTCCACGTTGGCGCTTTACCCAGGACCCCAGCCAGAAGCCGTCGTCGGTCACGTATCGTTGCGGGACAAGGGCGGATTCATTGGCTTCGACGTAGGCGGCGAGCTTATCGAGAGCGGACATCCATGCTGCTGTCCGCCCGCTACGTCCTAGGCCCTTCCTGCGGGTTCGGGAGGGTGCCGGGTCATCGGAGCCCTCAGCTTCGAGGAGAACCACGGGTGTCAGATTGTGTCGCTCCTCGACAAAGCTCTCCTTCCCCTGTCGAATCCATACCTCAATTTCTTCCGCCAAGGAAGTGAGGTCTTCGGGTCCTACCGGGTTTTTATGCTCGAGAACGTGGGTGAGTTGAAGCAGTCGTGGATGCTGAAGGGGAAGCTTGAGTAGCTTGTCCTTCCGGGTTTGTTCCCGCACGCGGATTACGACGTAGCCTGCGTTCAGAAGTGCGATCGTCTTCTCGATGTCGCGCCGTGTGCTCACCTTGTCGTGGTGATAGTAGCTGCCGTCGTACTCCACGGCGACTGGGAAGCTCTGATCGACCGTCAGCACACCGGCGATATCGACCTTCATGCGAACATTGCTCTGTTCCCAGCGCAGTCCTAAGAGATTGGCATCAGCTGACAACGTCAGAGACGGAGCCAGGCTTTCGAGTACGACTTGTAGCGCCTTTTCCGGGGAGGTCGTCCTCCAAGCGCACGCAGGACACCCTGATCCTCGAGCAGACGTGCGCGTCACTACCATCGCTTCCCAAGTGTGCCCCAGCTGACAGATCCAGGAAGCCCGGTAGTGGCTTCCGACCAAAACCTCATGAGGGCGTTTCTCATTCCGCGACGTATCCCAGTCCTCGGCTACGTCTGGGCGCAGGGTAGCGAGGTCGTTGTAGCCAGACAGGAGTTTTCTGTTGCTGCACACGGCGCAGCCCGACTTCTGGCGGGTGGCGATCGAACTTCGCCATACATGACCCTCCTTGCAGCGCCAGTACACGACAGCGTTCGAGTGTCGCGTGTAGGCAGAAGGGAGCTTGTGATTCAGAGTGGAATGCCACTGAGCGGCGATTTCAGGTTCCAATGTTGCTAGGTCATTGATGCCTGGCATAAGAGTCTTGCCCAAGCACACGGTGCAGCCACTGCCGGCCTTCGTGCGGTTTTCCACTGCGGCCTGCCACACATGCCGTGGGTCCTTCGGGCAGTTCGTCCACCAAGCTCGGTATGCGGACCCATGACCGATCGAGCTCGCGGCCCGATCGTTGAGGCCGGGATGCCACTGAGCGGCGATTTCGGGGTGAGTTGTGACCAGATCGCTTACCCCGGGCATGACCTGCCACCCGGAACATATCAGGCAGGGATTCTCTATCAACGGTGACTTCACCCGCCACCGCACCATGCTCGTCCACTCATGCCGCGGGTCCACCGTGCAGCCGCGCCAACGTGCAAGGTAACTGGACCCGACGGAGACCTCGCTGGGGGTGCGGTCATTGGACGGGTGCCATTGCCCAGCTAGGTCAGGACGAGCGTCAGCCAGCTTGAGGAGCCCTCTCGTGGTTCGTTGCCATGCCCACCCCGGTAAGCTCTCGAGCAGTTGTGTGCAGGAAGGACTCAAGCGGTCACGGTGATCCCGCTGCGACTGAACCCAGGCACCGAGTGCAACTTCACCTACTACGTGGTCGTTCGGAATGTTGGCGCTCCCGGTCCTCTGCGCATGAGCCTCCAGCAGGCGGAATCTCTCGTCCCAATAAGCTTCGCTTCGATCCGGCTGCGATGCCTTCCTGGTTGCAGCACCACGCTGCTTTGCGCAGTGCGGACAATTCCAACGTCTCCGGCTGGCCCGCTTGTCGATCGATTGCTCCCAGTCTGCGCCGCACTCACTGCACTTCCAGAGGCAGACATCCGGGCTCGTACGCAAACTCCTCGATAACGCGGTGCCAGGTTGGCTGAGGTTCTCAACGAACTCCTCCAAAAGCCTTGCGTCGTCGACGCCGTAGCGGCAGATACGGCAAATGAAGCGCTCTAGCTTGGCGGCTGCTCCCACGAACGCCTCGAACTCCTCCCCACAGTCACACTGCCAAAGCACCCGCATGTTGGACGCGATGGACACTAGACGCGGATCCACTTCTGGCCTTGTTAGGTTTCGCACAGCCATTGCTGCAAGGTCTGGTCGAAGATCGACGAGTCTCTCACCTTCCGGCGCAACAGCTTGGCCTCTGGTCATAAGGGTCTGCTCCTCCTCCACCGCGTCTGTTCGTTACTCGTACCGTCGCTGGTAGTTGTGATTTCGGAGGTTACACGGCGCCTCTGACAAGCGAGGGAGGGAAGGGTAGCCGAGGACAGAGTGCCCCATCCGCCGTACTTCCCGGCATTACTCATGCGCGAGCTACAGGGAGCACGTGATCTGCGGCCTGCTAGGCGATTTCCCGGAGCAACTAGGTGTGGTGGCCTGTAATGTCGTCTTCATGACGAACAACTACACATTCTTGAATGGGCCGCGACACGGCCAGACGCTGAACTCCGAGGAAGAGATTTCGGTTCTTCCAGAGGACGGCGGCGAGTACCGTGCCGGCCCTCCCTTCCACGTCACGAGCACTGCGGCAAGTGAGCCAAACATCGATCTTGATTCGACTCCGCTCGAATGGCACCCCGCGAAGGACGAGGACGCCTAGCAACAGCTTCGGTGAGGGCCATCTCATCCAGGAGGCCCTCACCACAGCCCCCTCTCGCATCTTCACTGAGGGACCACCATTGGAATCGCACCAACCCTCCGACGATCACAGTTTGGGCGACGGTCAGCGTTGCTTCATCGTCAGCCCTATCGGCAGCAAGCTTGAGGCGCCCGGCACTGAAGGACGTATGCGGTACGAAGAGAGCCTTCAAATGTGGGAAGAGGTCTTTCAGCCCGCCTGCGACCAGTTCGGCCTGAAGGCGATTCGGTCGGACAAGATTAGCGAGTCCGGAGAGATACCTATGCAAATTTTTGAGTACCTCCGTGATGCCGAAGTCGTCATCGCAGATCTCAGCGGCGCGACGTCGCCGGCACTGTCACCGTGGCTGACTGGCGACCAAGATTGCTAAGGATTCTCCGAGAAGCAGGGCGTGACGTCGGCTAGGCAAGGCGGTAGTCGGGTCTTCGGGGACCTCTCCATTGGTTTAGAGCTTCGATGTGGGTAGGCGTGCCCTACTCATCGGATCCCCGGGGCCGATTGCGAATCCGCCGAGTTGCCCGCCAAGCCTCAGGTCTGCGCTGCGCCACTCCATAGCCGTCCCAGGCGCGACCTCCTGGCGTAGCCAATGTGATATGATGCGACGCGCAATCGACGCTGAGGTTCAACTACTCGAGTTAGCCCGGTCTCCACGGAGGCATGAGTCCATTGCTGGCGCTCCTAGAGCCGGCTTTGCATCTCGTCAAACCCTGACGCCTCTACCTACAACTGAATAGGGACTACCTTGCCGCATGCTCCAGCATTGAAGCGAACTCCGATCTGCCTGCGTGGGGATAGGGCCGGTTCGGTCCAACGGTTCGACCGAGGACTCATGGCCAGCAAGCTGCATGCTTCCGGCATGAAGAAGGCAGTCATCACGCTGTCGTTCATGTTGGACTTCGTTGACGACTCCGGGTGGACCTGCATCAGTCGCGTCCGAATCGCAAAGGGAACTGGCGTAGATGCGCGCACGGTGCAGCGCCACTGGGCGGAGGCTCGGGAAAAGGGCTTCCTTATTTCTTACGACTACCCACCGGAGATGCGCCGGACATCCGATCACTGGCTTGTCTGGCCGGGGCTGCGGCAACCCAACGAGGACCCGGGACTGCACGCGCTCGCTGCGATCTTTCCGAGCAACGTCGACCACGGCTTCATCCCGTTCGTCGAGTCGCCCGGCCTGCCGCCGTTCTAAGCGGGGTACAGGTTTTGTCTCCCTATATAGATCACTGGCAACGGGCTACCGAGGGGAAGAGCGGCAACGGGCTACCGAGGGGAAGAGCGTACGTCAACCGGCCACCGCTTCAGACGTTCTGGACGAAGCCGAAGGCGTAGTCCAGAGACACGCTGACGTGTTAATCCATGTACGCGGCAAGTAGCTTATCTCCCAGGTAGGCGGGGCTCCGCCCCGCGCTTTCTTCTCAAATCCTTTCCAGCAATGAGGCCCTCTTCGACTTCGGCTCCCGGCCTTCGGCCTCCGCCTCCGTCGAACTCACCCACTCATATGCAGGGCACGTGTCTCGAGCACCACGCTCTCCGCTTCGGGCTAGCTCATCCACGCAGGTCAGCTGACAGACGCCGCGACGTCATGTGTTGCTGACGCCCAGGCTCAGGTAGCCCGTTCACATGCTCGCGCGGCGCGCTTCGCGGCCGCACTGGAAAACCGCGCACGTGCTCGGCGACTTTGACATGTCTGCTGGCGTTGCTGATCATGAGGGACGGCCCAGCGGGACATCTGAGGGTGCGGGTGCTGGGCAAAGTGTCCTGTGCCGTCTCTCACCAGTAGCAATGGCAGCCATTGTCAGCACATGACAGGCGCACCGCTCCGCGGGCGCCTTCCCCCTCATCATGGGCTAAACGCAAACGCCGGCCATGACAGGCGGCCCAGGAAACAGTCTGGGACCCGTACGCCACAAGAGGCGCTATCTACCTCCGGGCCACGGCAGGCGTCAGTGGGGGTCCACCCCCACCCCTTCAGTGAGACGGGGATCCTCCGACCACCTCTTCTGTAAACGGCTGCCCGGCGTGCGTGGATATGATTCGTTCTCTGGTCAACTACCGCACCAGGAAGAGGGGATCAATGCCACCGTGGCTTACATCAGCAGTGGACGTCGTACAGCTACTGGTCAATGTCGGCGCACTAGTCGGCGGTGCTGTCATATGGAAGCTCTACGTCGACAACTTGAAGTCTGCTGTCGCAGTCAAGGATGCAGCAATCTCGAGCGTCGAGAAGAACCGGGACATGTGGCGGGACAAGGCGCAGGAGCTAGAGAAGCGCTCACCCGAGTTCATGGAGCGCATGCTGAGCGAACGTATCCAAACCCGGGAGAGTGAGATTTCCCGTCTGGCCGAGGACAAGGGTCGACATGAAGAGGCTCTCACGCTTCTTGAACGCGAGAAAGCCAACCTGGAAGCCGATCTATCAAGGTCACGCGGCTTCAGTCTCATGCTCGCTCTTGAAGAAGAAGAGTACGCAGGGGACGAAGAAGATGTGGAGAACGAAGTAGAGTCCCCGGCGTCAATGCTTCCGCAGGTCGGTCAGATCAAAGTTGTCCGGTTGGGCGAGGTGGGGGTTGACAGCGGGCAACTCATGATCACTGATCCCTGCTACATCGATCAGGAGTGGCAGCATGATCTCGCCGTTGATGACGAGATGCTCGCAAAGATCACCAGCGAACAACCATTAGATCGAGATAGGGTTGATGGCGATGATCAAAGACTTCGGCCGTACTCCTATCGAGGGGTCATGGAAACCACGCTGACAACCGGCTACGGCGACCTGGCTTACAGGTTGGGCCACGCAGGGGCAGGGGTTGCCTTCTCTACTGCTTGGGGAGATGGTGTCTATCCCGTCTACGGCGAGATGCACGACGGCCGGATCATCCGCGTATACATCAACGTTGGGTAGAGCCCGCGATGTAGGTCTTGAAGTGATCTCGTTCGGTCTGGAAGTGGTGGAAGGCACTTGGTCATACAGCAAGGGTTCCGATGGTGTACGTTCTAGTCATGACCACCGCAGACACCCCGCTCCGCATCGTCGGCTACGTCCGCGTCTCCACCGACAAGCAGGACATCAGCCCCGAAGTGCAGGTAGCCGAGCTGAAGGCTGAAGCCGCACGCATGGGATATGAGCTGACCATCGTCACCGAGCTGGCAGTCAGCGCGGCCAGCGTGTCCAAGCGACCGCTGATGGTAGCCACCCTCGCCGACCTGAAGGCAGGGAATTACGCCGGACTGATGGTCTCCAAGCTCGACAGGCTCAGCCGCAACATGGAAGACGGCACACGCATCCTCGCCGACTCGACCCGACAGGGGTGGCGCATCATCTGTCTCGACCTCGGCGTGGATACGGCAACCATCATGGGAGCCGGCATGTTCAACATGGCGCTGAACTTCGCAGAGATCGAGCGGAAGTTCATCGGCAAGCGGACGAAGGACGCGATGACCGAACTCGGCAAGACGAAGCACCTCGGGCGGAAGCGCCAGCTTCCGGCTGAAGTAGTGGAGCGGATCAAGGCGGCTCGAGCCGCCGGGCTCAGCATGGCGAAGATCGCAGGAGAGCTGAACGCCGACGCCGTACCGACCTCGCAGGGCGGCGCGAAGTGGTACGCCAGCACCATCAAGGCCGTGCTCGACAGCACAGCGAGAGAACAGCTGGTGGGCTTCAGGGCGTGAGTTGCGACAGCCGGACGGCGAGCGCGCAGTCGCCACTCATGAACGGCGACCTAGCATGGCTCGACGGTACACCGGCAGCAGGGACGCCCTGCGGGGCGTCCTGTCACCACTGGCTACAGCAGTGAGGACTATTCCTAGATCTCACTCAGTCCCGCCCGACGCCGAGCAGTGTTCTGCTCCTCTAGCGTGCGCGGGATGGTGCTGCCCTTCGGCAGCACACGCACCGTCGCCGGGTTGAAAACCTTCGTACTGCCCTTGCCGTGCGGGAGTAGGGTGACATCGAGCGTCTTCCGGACCCAGTCACGCCGATCATCGAGCGGTAGCGCGAACCACTCATCCGCGTGCTTTTTACTGACCGATGAACTGAGCGTCGGAATGACCGCAGGGGGCGGGGCAGGCTGCGACCTCGCCGCCACCATCTCGCCCTCCAAGCGGAGCAGATTGTCCTGGATGCGGCGAGAGAACAGACGGAACTGCGACGGCGTGATGTCACCGTCTGCGGCTTGGAGGGCGACATCATCCAAGCGACGGCGAAGGGCGACCATCTCGATTTCGAGGGGGGAAGTGTCCACCTCGACGACAGGCGAACTCTCGGCAGCGGACATTATCTCCCTCCACGCAATCGCCCAGCGGTTCACCACGTCATCGACGAACGAGATCCGCTTACCGACGTGCCCAGCCCCGGACTCTTTGCAGCGATAGTGCCGATGCTTCGTCCCATCCCGCAGCGTAGTGAGCCCGGAGCGCACGACCGAACCGCACGGACAGGTGGCGATTCCTGCCAGTAGGTACTTCGCCTTATTCGTCTGCGACCTGCGGCGGCTTGGGTCTTTCAATATCGAGCACACTGCCCGCCACACGTCTTCGCCGACGATGGCAGGGAACTCTGACACGCCGACAATCTCCCCATTCCACTCCGCGAGCCCCGCGTTCCGAGGCCGGAGCAAGAGCTGACGCACCGTCGCATAGCTCCACCTGTTCCCCATCGAAGTTGCAATACCGAGATCATTGAGGGCCGTCACCTTCGACCCGAGGCTTCCGCCTCTGAGAACATGATGGAAGATCTCGACAACGATCTCACTCTCAGCCGGGTCGAGAACCGGCTTCCCATCGACGAACACCCAGCCGAACGGACGGGCTCCGCCCGTCCACTTCCCAGCCCGAGCGTTCTGCTCGATGGACCGCCGAATGCGTTCGCCCTTTAGGTCGGACTCATATCGAGCGGCAGACCCGAGCATCCTCGCTATCATCCGGCCAGAACTGGTGGCGAGATCAAATTGGCCAGCCTTCACGGTGTAGGTAGTGGCGCCAGTGGCTTCGCAGACCTCGATATAGTTCTCAAGCTCAATGATGCTGCGGTGCAGGCGGTCGGCGTGCCAAGCGATCACCGCCATCCCCGGCCGCTGCGCGAGAGCGCGGAGCATTGACTGGTACTCGGGGCGCTTCGAGCGCCCATACGCTGAGATGTCATTATCCACGTAGACGCGGGTCACGTTCAGCCCGAGGCTGGCAGCGAGGTGCCGACAGTCTTCCTCCTGCCGCTGCACACCGAGGCCCTCGCCGGAACGGTCCTGGCTAATCCGGCAGTAGATGAATGCATCACTCATGCTCCGATCGTATGTGTGACGTGCCCTTCCGTGTTATTCGGTCTACCGGCCTACAGAGCGCACTGGACGTTAGCCGAGGTGTTCGACCGATGCTGGGGTTCTGGGAACGCAGACCCACCGCACAAGAACAAAGGCCTCTCAACGAAGCCGAGTCCCAGGGCGCAGCTCTGGAGCATTGGTAGCCTCAGCTGGGCCTGTAGTTATGATGTGTCCGGGGGACTGACCTGTCATTCGGTTTGACGCAGGGCTATATCTCAGCGATGCAGCGGCAGAGACGCCACCCAGAGAAATTAGCCAGGATAGTCAGACAGGATCAGCCATGACAGAGAACCAAACCGCCCCCGGCGCTCCGCGCAACCCGAAAGCCGAAGCAAAAGCGGACAAGGCCTACCGCAAGGCAACACGGCCTTGGTACAAGAAGAAGCGGTTCTTGCTGCCTCTGATCATCGTCGGGATCGTGATCATCGCGAATCTTCTCAACGGTGGCGGGGACGACACTTCAACCGCCGTCGATAGCAGCTCCGACACATCGGCAGTAGCTTCTGCGACTGCGGCACCCGCAGAGACGGAGCCTCCCGCAGAAGCGGCGGCACCCGCAGAAACGGAGCCTCCCGCAGAAGCGGCGGCACCCGCAATCCCCACCGAGTTCAAGTCCGCGCTGACTAAGGCGGAGTCCTACTCCAAAATGATGCACATGAGCAAAGCTGGCATTTACCAGCAGCTGACATCGGAGTTCGGAGAGAAGTTCTCGCCCGAGGCAGCGCAGTATGCGGTCGATAATCTCGAAGCAGACTACAACGCAAACGCGCTGGAGAAGGCAAAGGAGTACCAGGAGACGATGGCTATGTCTCCGGAGGGTATCCGCGAGCAGTTGACGTCGGAGTTCGGTGAGAAGTTCACGCCAGAGGAAGCCGATTACGCGGTTCAAAACCTCCCCTGATAGGTCGCGTAAACGAAGGGGTTCCCATTTTCTTGGGGGCCCCTTCGCCGTGTGAGGCCCCATATATAGGACTTCAAGGGTTGCTAGATCCCGCTACGGTCTCACCAGCAGTGGTGTATGTGCTTCAATAATGTCCGGGTTACCCGGGATGTGCAGCGTCCACGCGAACAGTGCGCACGACGCCATCACGAAGATCTGCACCCTGCCGCTGCTCGCCGGGGAGAACATCTCGAGCAGCTTCGTGGTGCCGACCGTGGCGTCATGTATCGACCTGGTGGTGCACTGCGCGCGGCTGTCGGGCGGGCAGCGCCGGGTCATGGAGATCATGGCCCTCGGCCGACGCGTGGAGAACGGAGTCATCGAGTCCTCGACCGTCTTCAAACGTGTCGACGGGAGTCTTCAGCTGACGGCGAGCGGCATGCCCGCCGAGGAGAAGTTCGCTGCAGCGGGCGTCGACGTCTCATCCCTGCTGGAAGCACGCGCATGAGCACGGCCCTCGGTGTCGCCCTGGGTGCCGGCCTCTTCCTCATCTGGTGGTCCTGTTGGGCAATGCCGCCGCAGGAACGCAAGCCTCCATCGCGGCGGCGTCCGCTGGAGGACCTCCTCCTGCGCGCCGGGGTGGAGCGCGTCTCGTCGAACGGCCTCGTTGCTTCGTGCGGAGCCGTCGGACTCTTCGTTCTGCTGGTCGGGTTCGTCCTGACGGGTTCCACGCCGATCGCGCTGTGCTTCGCGCTGTTCGGCGGGTTCCTGCCGTTCTCGATCGTCAAGTGGCGTGCGGCGAAGCGCGCCGCATCCCTCCGTGAGCTATGGCCCGATGTCGTTGATCATCTCCGTTCTGCCATCCGTGCCGGGCTGAGCCTCCCGGAGGCGCTCATCCAGCTCGGCGAGAAGGGGCCGGCCGAGCTGCGCCCAGCGTTCCGCGCGTTCGGCGCGGACTACCGGGCGGGCGGGCGCTTCGACGACGCGCTCAACCGGCTCAAGGAGCGGTTGGCGGATCCGGTGGCCGACCGCATCGTCGAGGCGTTGCGCATGACGAGGGAAGTCGGCGGATCCGACCTGGGCAGGCTGCTCGGGACGCTGTCCGAGTTCCTGCGGGACGCAGCCCGGACGCGGAGTGAGCTGGAAGCCCGGCAGTCGTGGACGGTGAACGCGGCTCGGCTCGCGGTTGCTGCCCCGTGGTGCGTCCTGATGCTCCTGTCGACCCGTCCGGAAGCTGTCCGGGCCTACAACTCGGCCGGCGGGGCGGTCGTCCTCCTCGGAGGTCTGGTGGTCTCCGTCGTCTGCTACCGCGTCATGCTGCGCATCGGGGCACTGCCCGACGACGAGAGGGTGCTGCGATGAGCCCTGTTCTCGCGTTGTCCGCGCTGTGCGGCCTCGTTCTCGGGGTGGGGCTCTGGCTGGTCCTCGTCCGGCTTCCCGTCATGCGGGCGCCGACACTGACACAGCGCATCGCGCCGCAGTTGCGCGCAGTGGACGTGCAGTCACGGCTCCTCGCGGATGCCCCGGCGAATGTCACGCCCTTCGGGCCGCTCGAGCGCATACTCCGCCCCCTGCTGACCGATGCTGTCGCCTGGTCCCACCGGTTCAATCCGGCGGCCGCGACGCTCGCGCGCAGGCTCGCCCAGGCGGGTCGGGGCCAGACGACGACGGACTTCCGCGCGCAGCAGCTCCTGTGGGCCGCGGGCGGACTCGCCGCGTCGACGCTGGTGATGGTGCTCCTGGCCGCATCGGGCTCGGCGAACGTGCCCCTCGCGCTCGTCATCATCCTCGCCTGCGCGGTGATGGGGTTCATGGGCCGGGACTACGTCCTGTCCGCCGACATCAAGCGGCGTGAAGCCCGCATGCTCGCCGAATTCCCGAGCCTCGCCGAACTGATGGCACTCGCCGTCTCCGCGGGGGAGAGTACGACGGGCGCGCTCGAACGCATCTGCAGGACCGCAACCGGCGAGCTCGCGGGAGAGTTCGGCCTCGTTCTTGCCGCCACCCGCTCCGGTAGGCCGCTCGTGGAAGCGCTGCAGGAATTCTCGAACCGCACGCGTCTTGCTCCTCTCGCGCGGTTCGTCGACGGCATCACGGTCGCCGTCCAACGGGGAACGCCGTTGGCGGACGTGCTGCGTGCCCAGGCCCAGGACGTCCGAGACATGGCCAAGCGGGACCTGATGGAGTCCGCGGGCAAGAAGGAGATCGCGATGATGGTCCCGCTGGTCTTCGGAGTCCTTCCACTGACCGTCCTGTTCGCCGTCTATCCCGGCATCGCCCTGATCAACCTCGGTTTCTGACACCACCACGACAAGGGGAAAGTCCATGAAGATCCTGACTGCAGCATCGCGTGTCGCCCTGCTTCTGCTCACGATTGCTACGGCGTTGACGACGACGACGGACGACCCGGAACGGGGCGACGTCCCCGGGTGGGTGATGATCACCCTGATGTCTGCCGTCCTCGTCGCCGCCTTGCTCGCGATCGCGGGCCCAGCCCTCGAGGGCCTGTTCAACCAGGCGATCGATCAGGTCTCGCCCTAGGTGGTGCGGCCTCATGGGACCGTTCGTGACCGTTGTCGACGCGGGGGCAGCGAGCGTCACGAGCGGGGAGCCGCCGTTGTGGACTTCGCCCTGATCGGCGGGCTCCTGACGGTCGTCTTCATCGCGATCATCCAGCTGACACTCGTGCTGCATGTCCGTAATACCCTGATCGACGCCGCGTCTTCTGGAGCGCGCTACGGCACGCTGGCGGACCGCAGCCCGCAGGACGCGGTCGGGCGGGCAGAGGAGTTGATCCGCGGGTCCCTCGCGGACTCCTACGGGTCCGACATCTCGGTCGGTGAGAGTACGGTCGATGGCGTCAGGACGCTCGAAGTGGTTGTCCGGGCGCCGTTGCCGGTCATCGGGCTCATCGGTCCTGCCGGAGTGATGGAGGTGCGTGGCCATGCAGCGCTCCCGTCCTGACTGCTTGGTGGTTCCCTCGCCCTGGTGCCACCCGAGCAGCACGACGCGGCCCGCTGCGGGAGTGGAGGCAAGGCAGCCGCCTGCCGGTCCGCGTGCGTTCGGCAGCGAACGGGGCAGCGCAGTCGTGGAGTTCGTCTTCCTCGGCGTCCTGCTCCTGGTGCCGGTCGTCTATCTCGTGCTGACCGTCGGGCAACTACAGGGCGGTTCCTTCGCCGTCGTCGGCGCCGCGGACCAGGCCGCAAAGGTCTACGTCGATGCGCCGACACCCGGGGAGGCAGATTCCCGCGCACGCGAAGCCGCCCGTATCGCCCTGTCGGACTTCGGCTTCAGCGAGGAACAGGCGGCGGTGGAGATCGTCTGCAGCAGTGAATGCCTCGCACCGGGCTCGACCGTGACGGTGGTCGTCCGCCTCGATGTCCCGTTGCCCCTCGTTCCCGCCGTCGTCGGCTCGTACCCCTCCGCAGCAACCGTCGATGCCACCTCGACGCAGATCGTCGAACGGTTCGGCTGATGGCCGCCGTGGGCACGCCTGGATCGGTCCGCAGCCTCGATGCCGGACCGCCGGAAGATTCCCGGACCGGTCGGGGAGAGGACGGACAGGTGGGCGTCCTGGTCATCGGCTACCTGCTCGTCAGCCTGCTCGTCGTCACTGTCGTCCTCGCGGTCTCCGCCGTCTACATCGAACACAAGAAGCTCCTCTCGGCAGCCGACGGGGCTGCCCTCGCCGCTGCCGACAACTACAGCATCGATGTCGCGGTCGGAGCGGAGGGCACGACGACGCCGCTGCCTACCCTGCAGGACTCCGGTGTGGAGGAGTCCACCGCGGGGTACCTCACCGCCACCGGCGCTGACACCCGGTTCGAGCAACTCTCCATCGATCCTGAGACAGGTGCCCCCGACGGCCGCACCGCCCGTGTGGTCCTCACCGCCGTCGTACGTCCGCCGATCGTGAACTTCCTCGTGCCGGCAGGGATCCCGATCGTGGCTCAGGCAGACGCTCGCGCCGAACTCACCCGTTGACGGCGCGCACGGGTCCACGGGGACCAGCCCTCGGTGCACGGACCCGCCTCATCGACGGACGGTTCGCTCGACGCCCCGTTCTGCGGATGACGTAGGCTGGAATCACCATGGCAGCCACTGATTTTCCCGCAGAGATCCGCGCCCTTCGCGCCAAGTACCAGTCCATCGAGCAGGTGTCCGACGTCGAGGGGATCCGCAAGGACATCGACGAACTGAGCGAGGAAGCCGGCGCACCCGACCTCTGGGACGATCCCGCCGCGGCACAGAAGGTGACGTCGAAGCTGTCCCACCGGCAGTCGGCGCTGGAACGCCTGGAGACCCTCGACAGCCGCATCGACGACCTCGAGGTGCTCGTGGAACTCGCCGAGGACGAGGGCGACGAGGACTCGCTGGCCGAGGCCGAGAAGGAGCTCATCTCGCTCGGCAAGTCCCTCGATGACCTGGAGATCGTGACGCTGCTGGCCGGAGAGTGGGACGAGCGCGAGGCCGTGGTCACCATCCGCTCCGGAGCCGGAGGAGTGGATGCCGCCGATTTCGCCGAGATGCTCCTGCGCATGTACCTCCGCTGGGCTGAACGGCATGGGTACCCGACGCAGGTCCTCGACACGTCCTACGCGGAAGAGGCGGGCCTCAAGTCCGCGACGTTCGAGGTCAAGGCCCCCTACGCCTTCGGCACCCTGTCGGTCGAAGCCGGCACGCACCGCCTCGTCCGCATCAGCCCCTTCGACAACCAGGGCCGCCGGCAGACGTCCTTCGCCGCCGTCGAGGTCATCCCCCTCATCGAGCAGACGGATGTCATCGAGGTCCCGGACAACGAGATCCGTGTCGATGTCTTCCGGTCGTCCGGCCCCGGCGGCCAGTCGGTCAATACGACCGACTCCGCGGTGCGCCTGACCCACCTGCCGACCGGTCTCGTGGTGTCCATGCAGAACGAGAAATCGCAGATCCAGAACCGAGCCGCCGCCATGCGCGTGCTCCAGTCCCGGCTCCTGCTGCTGAAGAAGCAGCAGGAGGATGCGGAGAAGAAGGCCTTCGCCGGTGACGTCAAGGCGTCCTGGGGCGACCAGATGCGCTCGTATGTCCTCAACCCGTACCAGATGGTCAAGGACCTCCGCACCAACCACGAGGTGGGCAACACCTCCGCGGTGTTCGACGGCGAGATCGACGATTTCATCGACGCCGGCATCCGCTGGCGCACGAACAACCGCAACGACGCCGCGTAGGCACTACGCGAATCCCGGGTCCAACCACCTGTTCTTCCCTGCATCTCTTGCGCGCGACACACCGGCGGGGTAGAGGGCTGTTCGTGACGCCGTCGTTATAGTCGGAGAGCCGACGCTTCCTTCCCCCAGCAAATGCCCGTGCGCCGGCGCACACATGGGCGCAGAGTGATCATGATCCGATTCGACAACGTCACGAAGACCTACGACCAGCAGTCGCAGCCCGCCCTCGATTCCGTCTCCCTCGACGTGGACCGCGGCGAGTTCGTCTTCCTCGTCGGCGCTTCGGGTTCCGGGAAGTCGACGTTCATCCGCCTGGTCCTCAAGGAGGACCGCGCCTCGAGGGGTGCCGTCTACGTGGCCGGCCAGAACGTCGCGAACATCCCCTCGTGGCGGGTGCCGCGGCTGCGGCGCGGGATCGGCGTCGTGTTCCAGGACTTCCGCCTGCTCCCCAACAAGACGGTCTTCGCCAACGTGGCCTTCGCGATGCAGGTCATCGGCAAGAGCCGTGCGGTCATCCGCGAGACCGTTCCCGATGTGCTCGCGACCGTGGGCCTCGAGGGCAAGAACAACCGCATGCCCCACGAGCTCTCGGGCGGTGAGCAGCAGCGCGTCGCGATCGCCCGCGCCATCGTCAACCGTCCCGGCATCCTGCTCGCCGACGAGCCCACCGGAAACCTCGACCCGACGACCTCCATGGGGATCATGAAGATTCTCGACAGGATCAACCAGAACGGGACGACGGTGGTCATGGCCACGCACGACGACGACATCGTCAACACCATGCGCAAGCGCGTCGTCGAACTGCGCAGCGGCTCCGTGGTGCGCGACGACGCGCAGGGCATCTATGTGGGCGAACCCGGAGCGATGGTCGAATGAGGCTCGCCTTCATCCTGTCCGAGATCGCCTCGGGCATCCGCCGCAACCTGTCCATGGTCACCTCGGTGATCCTCGTGACCTTCATCTCGCTGACCTTCGTGGGTGCGGCCGGCCTGTTCCAGCTGCAGATCAACCAGATGAAGGGCTACTGGTACGACCGCGTGCAGGTCACCATCTATCTCTGCGTCGACAACTCGTCCGAGACGAGCTGCGCCACGGGGCCGGTGACGGAGGACCAGCGGGCGGCCGTCGAGGCCAAGCTCGAGTCCGACCAGTTCGCCCCGTACGTGGACACCGTGACCTACGAATCGCAGGAGGAGGCGCTCGGCCACTTCCGCGACCAGTTCGCGAACTCGCCGATCGTCGACTCCGTGACCGCCGACCAGCTCCCGGAATCGTTCCGTGTCAGCCTGGTCGACGCCGAGAAGTACGAGGTCATCGACGAGGCCTTCTCGTCGGAGCCGGGCGTCGACGCCGTCAGCGACCAGCGGGACTTCCTCGAGGCCATCTTCCGCTACATGAACTGGGCCTCCGTCGTCGCGCTCGCGATCGCCGGCATCATGACGTTCTGCGCGATCCTGCTGATCGCCACCACCATCCGCCTCTCGGCGTTCAGCCGCCGCCGCGAGACCGGGATCATGCGCCTCGTCGGCGCCTCGAAAGCCGTCATCCAGCTGCCGTTCATCCTCGAAGGCGTCATCGCCGCGGTCATCGGTGCCGTGCTCGCCTCGGCGACCCTGTGGGGGGTATCGCGGTTCGTGATCGACGGCTGGCTCGTGAACTCCTTCCCCCAGACGGCGTTCATCTCGTCCCAGCAGGTCCTGATCCTGGTTCCCGCACTCATACTGCTCGGAGCCGTCCTCGCAGGGCTCTCATCCCTGCTCACCCTCCGACGATACGTAAAGGTCTGACAGCATGCTGCACAACGCCAGGGGACACGTGCGCTCACCAGGGACCTGGTGGGCGCGGCAGGACAGGACGGCCTTCGCGGTCCGCGGCACCGCCGGCAGTTCCATTGCGCTCGTGGTCGCGCTCGCCCTCGGATCGGCGACGCCGGTCATGGCCGATGACCTCGACGATCGCAAGAGCGCCCTCGAGAACGAGATCGCCGAGGTCCAGCAATCCATGGAGTACCTGGACTCGGACATCGCCGAGACGATCGGGACCCTGAAGACCTACCAGGGGCAGCTTCCTGCCGCTCAGCAGTCCCTCGCCGACGCACAGGGCAGGGTCGAGACGGCCTCCAGCGAGGTCGGCGCCCTGGCCGTCCGGGTCGACCTGGCGCAGGAGACGAAGACCAAGATCTCCGAAGAGCTCCGCGCGGACGAGCGGAAGATGGAGGAGACCCGCGAGGTGATCGGGCAGATCGCCACCGAGGCCTACAAGAACGGCGGGGTTCCGACCAACGTCTCGCTGCTCCTGGGTGCGGAGGGCGTGGAGGACTTCACGGAGTCAATGGACATGGTGGACCAGGCCCTCCGCAGCCAGAATGCCGCGATGGAGCGGCTGTCCGAGCAGAACGCCACGAACGCGAACAGCCAGGCGCGGCTCGTCGCCGTCGAGGCCGAGATCACCAGGCTCAAGGAGAAGGCCGACGCCGCACTCGCCGCCGAGCAGTCGGCCCGCGATACCGCTGCGGGAGAGAAGGCCAAGGTCGACAAGCTCGTGGCCGACACCTCGGCGCTCTCCGCGAAACTGCAGGAGCAGAAGCCCGTCATCGAGGCGAAGCTCGCCGGCGTGGAGCAGGCCCAGCAGCAGGTCAACGCGGACATCGCCGAGCGCCAGCGCCGCCAGATCGAGGAAGCCCGCAAGGCCGAGGAAGCACGCCAGCAGGCGGAGCGGGCGGAGCAGGCACGGCTTCGGGCCGAAGCCGAGGCTGCGGCGGCCGCCGAGCAGGCTCGTCGCCAGGCCGAGGCAGAGGCTGCGGCGGCCGCCGAGACGGCCCGCCGGGCAGCGGAGGCCGAAGCGGCGAACAGGCCGGCGCCTGCCCCCGTCGCGCCCGCGCCGGTCGCGCCGGTCGCGCCCGTCCTCCCGCCTCCGCCACCCGTCGCCGCACCGTCGACGCCGAGCTCGTTCGGTCTGCGGTCCCCGGTCGGCGGGTCGATCTCCTCCGGGTTCGGCTGGCGTCCGACGCCGGTGGGAACCATCGACTTCAACGGCACCGGCGGCTACATGCACACGGGGATCGACTACGGCGTGGGCTGCGGCACCCCGCTGTACGCGCCCGCGGCCGGTGAGGTCTGGTACGCGGACTCGAACGTCCTGCCGGGCGCCGGCAACCGGATCGTGCTCAACCACGGCGTGGTGGGTGGCAACGCCCTCGCGACCAACTACTACCACCTGACGAGCTACCTCGTGTCCCCGGGCCAGCGCGTGAGTGCGGGCCAACTCATCGGCTACACGGGCACCACGGGCAACTCGAACGGTTGCCACCTGCACTTCGAGACCATGCTCAACGGCACCCTCGTGAATCCGATGGGGCTGCTCTAGGTCGTAGGATGGAAGGCACTGTCCACCGCGGGCTCCAGTCCGCAGCAGTGTCGCAAGAAGGAGTATCGCCGTGCCGAAGGAAAGTGGCCGGAAAGTGGTGGCCACCAATCGGAAGGCCTTCCACGACTACGCCGTGCTCGATACGTACGAGGCGGGCATAGCCCTCATGGGCACCGAGGTGAAGTCGCTGCGCGCAGGGCGTGCCTCGCTGATCGACGGCTATGCGATCTTCTACGGCGATGAACTCTGGCTCGAGGGCATCCACATCTCGGAGTACTCGCAGGGCAGCTGGACCAACCATGCGGCGCGTCGCAGGAGGAAACTGCTCCTGCACCGTGAGGAACTCACCAAGATCTCGCAGAAGATCCGCGAGTCCGGTTTCACCCTCGTCCCGCTGCAGCTCTACTTCCTCAATGGCAGGGCCAAGGTGGAGATCGCGGTGGCCAGGGGCAAGCGCGACTACGACAAGCGCCAGACGCTGCGCGAGAAGCAGGACAACCGGGAGGCGCTGCGCGCCATGCGCGAGAAGAACCTGGGAGCGTGAGCGATGTCTTCTGGGAAGCCCAGGAGGACGAGGAGCCGGAGCCTTCGGAACTGACGTACAAGCGGCCCTGGTGGGTGACGATCGGAGCGGTCGTCGACCTGATCCTGCTGCTGGTCGTGGTGCCGGTGGGGATCCTGTCCCTGATCCCGTTCGTGTTCCTCGTCTACGTCTTCTTCGCACAGCTCCTCGTCTGGATCTCGCCGGTGATGCTCGTGCTGAACATCGCCATCTTCTGGTGGAGCTTCCGCCGGAAGCAGGCGGCGACCACGGCCCTGGCTGCCCTCGGGATCGCCTTCGTCACCCTCGCGTTCGTCGTCGTCGGTCTCTGGCAATCGCCGGTCGTCATTCTCGGGATTCCCCTGTCGCAGTAGCGCCCGCCGTTCTCCTCCAGCGAAGTCCTCCGGAGCGGAAGCTCCGGGTACGGTAGACTGGATGAGTCGGACGGCCGGTGGGCCGGACGGCACAGGGATCACTTGATAACTGAACATGGGGATGACAGGTTTCGACGATGTTAGTCGCGACAGGGGAAGCGGGCCGAGGATACAGGGTTATCTCGTAAACGCTCCTTGTAAAACAATAAGTGCCGAACAAAAGCGCACTGACTTCGCTCTCGCTGCCTAAGCAGCCTAGCTAGTCCGTCAGCCCGGGTTTGCTCTCGCCCCGGATACTGGCGTCATTTAGAGGGCCACTGCTCCCGGTCCTCGTTGTAGGGACCGGGGGGACTTCTATACAACTGGGCTTGGCAGCCACTAGTTTGCACGATGGCTGGAGCCGAGAAAAACCGACGCAAACTGCGCCCGGAGAAGCCCTGACTACACTGCATCGGACGCGGGTTCAATTCCCGCCATCTCCACCACCCATGAAGCGCCTCGCCGGCATCCGGCGGGGCGCTTCGTCGTTGCCGGATCGTGCCGTCTGGGACCTTGTCGCCCCTCTCGCCGAAGCCTACTCTTGTGCTGCACCACCGAGTCCCAGGAGACATGATGAAGCGCAGCGTCCCGGACCTCCTAGCCGTGTTGATCTGTGCGTTGCTCGTGGTCGGCGGCGTCATCACTGCGCCGGCGAGCCAGGCAGCCACGGCGATCGACGCCAGGTATGCCGAGCTGGGTGGGGCGGGCGGCCGGCTAGGCGGGGCGACCGGAGCCGAGTTCTGCGGCCTGAGGGGAGGGGGGTGCCAGCGGAACTTCGAGCGCGGTGTGATTATCTGGTCGTCCGCCACCGGTGCGCAGCCATCGTTCGGCGCCATCCTCTCGAGTTGGCGTGGCAATGATGCGGAGAACGGACGCTTCGGTTATCCCACCGGCCCCGAGGTCTGCGGCATCACGGGGGGCGGCTGCTACCAGAACTTTCAAGGCGGTGCCATCATCTGGTCGGAGAGGACCGGGGCGCACATCTCGACAGGTGCCATCCGCGTCGCCTGGGCCCGGACGGGGTTCGAAGCCGGAAGGCTCGGGTATCCGACCACGGACGAGGTGTGCGGTTTGCGCGGGGGAGGCTGCTACCAGAACTATCAGGGCGGCTCCATCGTCTGGGCCCCGAGTACGGGGGCATGGCTCTCGGTGGGTGCGATCAGGACGAGGTGGGCCTCCACCGGGTTCGAGAACGGCGCCCTCGGCTACCCGATCACGGACGAGAGGTGCACGGGGAGCACCTGCGACCAGCGCTACCAGCGCGGCGTCATCGCCTGGACCG
Organism: Arthrobacter sp. NPDC092385; assembly: GCF_044755105.1. Taxonomy (NCBI): domain Bacteria; kingdom Bacillati; phylum Actinomycetota; class Actinomycetes; order Micrococcales; family Micrococcaceae; genus Arthrobacter; species Arthrobacter sp. NPDC092385. The sequence continues at coordinate 175,931 of NZ_JBIVQL010000007.1, read as the reverse complement.
CAGCCGGCGGAACCGTACTTGGACGGGATATCGACGTCGCTGCGTCATCGGTGGTCGTCGTCAACAAGCGCCGGCCGCTGAACCCTGCGCGCTACATCCCCGGCCCGCTGGTCGGAGTCGAAGGACCCCTGCTCCGCAGCGACGCGGCGCAGCAGTTCTCCCGTCTCCTCGCCGACGCGCGTGCCGGTGGCATCGCGATGGTTCCGATCAGCGGCTACCGTTCCTATGACACGCAGGCGTCGCTCTACGCCTCGTATGTCAACCGGTACGGCCAGGCCACTGCGGACCTCATCTCCGCGCGCCCGGGATACAGCGAGCACCAGACAGGCCTTGCGGTGGATATCGGCATCTCCGATGGGACGTGCAGCTTGCAGGAATGCTTTGCAGGAACTCCTGCGGGAGCGTGGGCAGCAGGAAATGCCTGGCGCTACGGCTTCGTCATCCGCTACCCCCAGGGCCAGACGCCGGTCACCGGATACGCGTACGAGCCGTGGCACCTGCGGTACGTCGGCGCAACGATCGCGTCGGAGATGCGCGTCCATGGAGTGCCTACGCTGGAGCACTACATGAACCTGCCGGCGGCGCCGTCCTACTGAGGACTCTTCTCCCGCACTGACGGTGAGGGCGAACTACACTTGGGCGATGAGCTGGACCGACAGGCCGCCGTCGTGGCTCCCTCCACTGCCGCCTCCCCACCGGGGGCGGGCCCTGATCGTGCTCGGATGGATCCTCGTCGGCGGTACGTTCGTCTACATCTTCGTCATGAGCTATCTCGGCGGGACCCACACGCTCTACACGCTGATACCCCTCCTGCTCGGTCTCCTGTGCCTGATCATCGGCCTCCTGCGGCGGGACACCCGCGGGAGGTAGGTTCTTTGCTCCGCACTTCGTTACGCGGTAAAAATAAAGAATGACGATCGAGACGGTCCATCTTTCCCGCGGAGGCACCAGCGTGGTGCTCGAGCCCCACCCCTACGGCCTCCCGGCCCTTGCGTACTGGGGGCCCGACCTGGGCGACATCGGGGATCGGGAGGTGCGGTCGCTCGCCGTGGCGCAGCACCCCCAGCGCGTGTCCGGGGGCATCGACGTCCCGGCCCGGCTGACTCTCCTGCCCCTCGAGTCCGCCGGCTGGCAGGGGACCCCGGGCCTGGCGGGTGACCGCGCGGGAGCGCACCTCTACCCGCGCTTCACCGTGGTCGCGATGAACCGCCTCGCGGAGTCCGCCGGCGTGGTCATCGAAGCCCGTGACGACGACGTCGGCCTCGCGCTGAGCGCGCACGTGGGCCTGACGGCGTCCGGCCTGCTCACGCAGCGCCTCGTCCTCACCAACACGGGCGACGACGAGTACGAGGTGCGTGCGCTCAACCTCTTCTTCCCGCTGCAGCACACCGCCGCGGAGGTCCTCGACACCACCGGCCGGCACCTCCGGGAGCGATCGCCGCAGCGGCACGCCCTGACGGCCGGCACCTACACGCGCACGAGCCGGCGCGGGCGTCCGGGAGCGGACGCGACGGTGCTCCTCGCCGTCGGCACCCCCGGGTTCGGTTTCGAACACGGCAGGGTCCAGGGTGTCCACCTCGCGTGGAGCGGCAACCAGCAGGTCCTCGTCGAGAAGATCCCGGCCGGTTCCTCGTTCCTCGCCGCGGGCGAGGTGCTCTCGGCTCGGGAGATGGTGCTGGCGCCCGGGGAGAGCTACTCCACCCCGGAGGCCATCGGGTCCTGGGGCGACGGACTGAACGAGCTGTCCGGCCGGTTCCACCGGCACCTGCGCTCCCGTGCGACGCACCCGCAGCGGCCCCGGCCGGTCACGCTGAACACCTGGGAGGCCGTGTACTTCGACTTGGACCTCCCGCGACTACTGGCCCTCGCCGACCGCGCGGCCGCCCTCGGCGTGGAGCGGTTCGTGCTCGACGACGGCTGGTTCCGCGGACGGCGCGACGACACGTCGAGCCTCGGTGACTGGTACGTGGACGAGACGGTCTGGCCCGAGGGACTCGCTCCCATCATCGAGCACGTCCGCGGGCTGGGCATGGAGTTCGGGCTCTGGTTCGAGCCCGAGATGGTCAATCCGGACTCGGACCTCGCTCGGGCGCACCCGGAGTGGATCCTGCAGCCGGAGGGGAGGCTGCCCCTGCCCGGGCGCCAGCAGCAGGTCCTGAACCTGGGGAACCCGGATGCCTACGGGTACATCCTGGAACGCCTCGACGACATCCTGTCCGCCAACGACATCGCCTACGTGAAGTGGGACCACAACAGGGACCTGCTCGAGGCGGCGGACGCGGGAACAGGGCACGCGGCCGTCCACCGCCACGTCGTCGGCCTGTACCGGCTGCTCGACGAACTGCGCCGCCGCCACCCCCACCTCGAGATCGAGAGCTGCGCGTCCGGCGGCGCCCGGGTGGACCTGGGGATCCTCGCCCGGACGGACCGCATCTGGACGAGTGACTGCATCGATCCGATCGAGCGGCTCGTGAACCAGAAGTACACGAGCCTCGTGGTGCCGCCCGAGCTCCTGGGCATGCACGTCGGCGGCCCGGTCTCGCACTCGACCGGCCGGGCCCACTCCCTGCCCTTCCGGGCCGGCACGGCCGTCTTCGGCCACTACGGCATCGAATGGGACATCTCCGGGCTGACCGAGGGGGAGTACGCCGTCCTCGGCCGCTACGTCGACCTCCACCGGTCCTGGCGCGCGGACCTGCACCGCGGGGCCGTGGTGCACGCGGACCTCGTGGACCCGGCGATGGATCTGCGGGGCATCGTCTCCGAGGACGGCAGGCGCGCCCTGTTCGGCTATTCGCTCACGGCGTCGAGCGCCAGCTACCCGCCCGGGCCGCTGGCCTTCCCCGGGCTCGACCCGGAGGCGCTCTACGAGATCCGACCGGCCGTGCCCGCCGAGGGGCATCCCGGGAACGGGCAGTCACCGCTCGCCTGGCTGCAGTCGGCCCTCGACGGCTCGCCCCTCCGGCTCCCCGGCAAGGTGCTGGCGCAGGCGGGGCTGCAGGCCCCCGTGCTGCTGCCCGAACAGACGTTGCTGATCGAGTTGCGTGCCGTGGAGTCCTGACAGGGCGACGCCGTGCGGCCGCAGCCCGCGCCTAGGGCTCGAAGGTGAGGGTCCGTCCGTAGAGCGCCAGGAGCGCCTCCACGCCGCCGTCGTGCATGGCACGGCGCTGGCGCTCCGCGCCCGTACCCCGCTCCTCCATGGTGCCGAGCCCCGCCCGCACCCACCCGGTGTCGCCCTCTGCCTCGAGGGCGGGGCCGATGTGCTCGAGGAAGGACGCGAGGTGCTGCCGTGCGGGAACAGGCTCCGCCGTCGCGAGGTCCACGAGGTGGTGTTCCATGCCGTCCCGCGCCCCCTGCCACAGGGCCGCATCGAGGAGCTCGGGGTCCGGGACGAGGGGCACAGTGTCCGCGTCGGCCTCCTGCAGCGCCGTGACCACGAGCGCCCGGGTCAGCGCGCCGAGAAGCACCGAGTCCTGTGCCTCGAGCTGCACGTCGCAGGCCCTGAGCTCGAGGGTCGGATAGTGGTCCGAGAGCCGGGCCACCCAGGTCAGGACGCCGCGGTCCAGGATGGCACCGGAGGCACCGAGCCGGGTGATCCTGCGCTCGTAGTCCGCCGCATCCGCGAACCAGGGCGCAATGCCCTGGACGGCCCACCGACGGTAGTGGACCACGCGCCAGCTGCCGAAGCCGCTGTCCCTGCCGAGCCAGTAGGGGGAGTTCACGCTGAGCGCCGTGAGCAGCGGGATCCAGGGCCGGATCCGGTTGAGGGCCTGGACGCCGCGCTCCTGGTCCGGGACGCCCACGTGCACGTGCAGGCCGTTGACGAACTGGTCGCCCACGATCCCCGGGGCGCTCGCCCGCAGGTCCTCGTAGCGTTGCTTGTCGGTCAGCTCCGGGTAGGCCTGGCGGATCAAGGGCGCCGTGCCGGTCGCGGCCCCGAGGGTCCCCGCGCGCCGGGCCGCGTCCTCGAACATGCGGCGGAAGTTGAGCAGGGACTCCTCGGCCTGGGTCAGCGTGTCGCACACCGGTGTGGCCGTCTCGATCTGGCACGACAGCAGCTCGCGCTGGATCTCGTCCGCGCCGACTTCCGGAGCGGACTCGAGCAGTTCCTGTACCTCTGCAGCACGGTGGGACGGCAGTCCGGACACCGGTTCGAGGAGCAGGTACTCCTCCTCCAGTCCGAGTGTGGTCATGGTGGAACTCCCTCCAGGGGCGCGTGAACGCCCGGGGACATCAGGCACGGTCAGTCCGACCAGTCTAGGAGCGGCTGTCCCGCAGGCGCGATTCCCCCGGGCCGGCGAGCGTGCACCCCTCGTGGGGTCCGGCGCTCTCGATCCACAGGGAGCGGGCGAACACGACGTCGACGGCGAGGCCCGGGCCGGTGTCCCCGCCGAGGCGCAGTTCCAGCACGGACCCTGCCCGGTGCTGTGCCACGAGGACGTCGTCGAGCATGATCCCGTTGAGGTCGAGGAAGCGCAGGACGTCCGGATCGTCATCGCTGACCCGCACGAGCCTGCCCGCGTGGCCATCGTCCAGACCGTCGAGGCGGTGGGCCCGCGGGTACCGGACCGAGCCGTCCGCCCGAGGGATCGGATCTCCGTGCGGGTCCCGGCGGGGCCTGCCCAGCTTCGCATCCAGGCGCTCGACGAAGACATCGGAGACGGTGTGCTCGAGCAGTTCCGCCTCGTCATGGACCTCGTCCCAGCCGTACCCGAGTTCGGTGACGAGGAACGTCTCGATGAGCCGGTGCCGGCGGACCATCGCGAGCGCGAGGGCGAGGCCGGCCGGCGTGAGGCTGACGGGACCGTACTTGCGGTGCTCCGCCAGCCCGAGGTCCACGAGCTTGGCGACCATCCCGGTGACGGAGGAATTGGCGACCGACAGGCGGGTGGCCAGGTGGGTCGCGGTGACGGCGTCCTCCTGCCACTCGGTGAGGGCGTAGATCGCCTTCACGTAGTCCTGCACGCTGGTGGACTCGATGCTGAGGACGGCGCCCCTGCGGCCGGCCATCAGGCCCCTCCCCGCACGGCGGGAGCGGGGTTGCGGGCCGAGGCCCGCCGTCGCACCTGCCACAGCACGCCATCGGGACGCCCGATGAGGTACACGACCGCGAAGACGATGGCCTGGCACAGGACCACCGCGGCTCCGGTCGAGATGTCCAGGTAGTAGCTGGCGTAGATTCCTGCCACTGAGGCGGCCACGGTCAGCGCGACGGCGATGACCAGCATCCGGTCGAAGCTGCGGGACAGCAGGAAGGCCGTGGCCCCGGGGGTGATGAGCATTGCGACGACCAGGATGATGCCCACGGCCTGGAGGCCGACGACGACGGTGAGCGCGAGCAGGCCGAGGAGCAGCGCGGACAGGAACCGGGTGTTGAGCCCGATCACGTGGGCGTGCGTGCGGTCGAAGGCCAGCAGGGTGAGGTCCCGTCGCTTGAACAGCAGGATGGCGAGGGTCAGGGCGCCGAGGATCAGCACCTGCCACACATCGCCGGCCGAGACGCCGAGGACGTTGCCGAACAGGATGTGCATCAGGTCGATCTGCGACGGCGTCGCGGACACGATGGCCAGTCCGCAGGCGAAGAGCGCGGTGAACACCACGCCGATCACGGTGTCCGCCTTCAGCTTGGTGGTGGACCGGACGATCCCGATGAGGGCGACGGCACCCGCGCCGAAGACGAACGCCCCGATGGAGAACGGGATCCCGAGGATGTAGGCGAGGGCGACGCCGGGCAGGACGGCGTGGGAGACGGCATCGCCCATGAGCGACCAGCCCATGAGGATGAGCCAGCACGAGAGCACCGCGGCGACGACGGCGGCCGCGAGCGTGACGGCCAGCGCGCGCGTGAGGAAGCCGTACTGCAGGGGTTCCAGGAGGAAGGCGACGACGTCCATGTCAGGAGGCTCCCGTCGGCGCGGCAGGCTGCGATGGAGCGGTTGGCGGGACGGTCGGCGCCGGAGGCACGGGACCGAACGCGAGGGCGAGGTTGCCGTGCGTGAGCACGGCCGTCGGATCGCCCTGTGCCAGGACGCGCCGGTGCAGGAGGACCGCCTCGTCGCAGAGGTCGGGGACGCCGGCGAGGTCGTGCGTGGACACCAGCACCGAGCGGCCCTCGTCACGGAGTGCCTTCAGGAGCGTGGTCATGGTGCGCTCGCTCGCCTGGTCCACCCCCGCGAAGGGTTCGTCGAGCAGGAGCAGCCGCGCGTCCTGGGCGATGCTCCGGGCGATGAACACCCGCTTGCGCTGACCGCCCGACAGCCGGCCGATCTGACGCTTCCGGACGTCGGCGAGGCCGACCCTGCGGAGGGCGTCGTCGACCTCCGCGCGGTCCGCGCCGCTCAACCCGCGCGCGGGGCCGAGCCGTCCGTACAGGCCCATGGCGACGACGTCGTACACGGACACCGGGAAGGTCCAGTCGACCTCCTCCGCCTGCGGCATGTACGCGACGAGTCCCTGCTTCCTGGCGCTCGCGGTGGTCGTGCCGAAGAGCCCGATGCTGCCCTGCTGCGGGACCACGAGTCCCATGAGTGCCTTGAACAGCGTCGACTTGCCTGAACCGTTGACCCCGATGAGGCCGCAGATCCTGCCGGGCTCCAGGGCCACCGTGACGTCGTCGAGGGCGTGGACGTCGTCGTACCGGACGCTGAGGTGCCGGACGTCCAGGACCGGCGCAGGACTCTGCGCCGGTCCGGAGGCGGGGTGGTCCGTCATCGTGCGAGTCCTTCCGCGATGGTCTGCAGGTCGTGGCGGATGAGGTCGAGGAAGGTCGGTACGGGGCCGTCCGCGTCGGACAGGGAGTCGACGTAGAGCGTCCCGCCGAGCTCCGCGCCGCTGGCCAGGGCGACCTGCTCCTGGGCGGAGGGATTGACCGTCGACTCGCAGAAGAGCGTCGGCACCTCGTGCTCCTCCACGAACCCGATGACGTCGCGGATCTGCCGCGGCGTCCCCTCGGAGTCGGCGTTGACCGGCCAGATGAACGCCTCCTCGAGTCCCGCGTCCCGGGCGAGGTAGGAGAACGCCCCCTCGCAGGTCACGAGCGCCGGGGTGTCGATGGAGGCGATCTCTGCACGGAAGCCTTCCAGCAGATCCGTGAGCTCGTCCTTCAGTTCCCGGCCGTTGGCCTCGAAGTCCGCGGCGTGCTCGGGGGCGAGGCCGGCCAGGGCCTCCACCATGTTGTCCACGTAGGTCTGTGCCGCGAGGGGGGACATCCAGGCATGGGGATTCGCGCGTCCCGCGTAGTCGCCGGAACGGATGTCCACGGGCTCGACGCCGTCGGAGAGCACAGCATGAGGGGCATCGACCGAGTTCAGGAAGCGCTCGAACCACCGTTCCAGCCCCAGTCCGTTGTCGAGGATCAGGTCAGCCTCCTGTGCCCGGACGAGGTCCGACGGCGTCGGCTCGTAGCCGTGGATCTCCGCCCCGACCTTGGTGATGGACTCGACCCGGACATGACCGCCTCCCACGGTCCCGGCGAGGTCCGCGAGGACGGAGAAGGTCGTCAGGACGAGGGGGCGGTCGTCCGCCGGGGGTGCGGGGGAGGCCTGTGCAGAACACCCCGCCGCGACCAGCACGAGGGCGAGGCACCATGCTGTTCGGACCGGCCCGGCGATGCCGCGAGGAAATTGAGGCATGCCTAAATCTACCGCTCGGTGCGCGCGATGACTACCCGTCGAGCAGGGAGGCGCGCCAGGCATGCGTGTAGTACGGGACGCGGACGAGTGCACCGGGGTCGAAGGCGAGATAGTCCGTCAGGTACCACAGCAGGTTCGACTCGACGCGCTCCTGCAGGGCAGGGGAGGCCCGCTGGTAGTAGCTGCGGGACCGCGCGAGGTCGACGACACCGGGAATCGTCAGCTCCTGGGACCAGCGCACGAGGAGGTCCTGCGGCTCGGTGAAGAGCGGGCCGAACGACGGACGGTACGCGGGCGAGAAGACGTCGCCGGCATGCATGATGCGGGACAGGCGGTGCACCCAGGGAAGCGAGACGTCGAGCTGGTTCCAGACCAGGGCGAGCCGCCCGTGGGGCCTCAGTACCCGCGCCGACTCCAGGAGGGCTGCCGGCTGGTCGCACCAGTGCCACGCCTGCGCCAGGGTGAGCAGGTCCATGGAGTCCCCGGGCAGGTGCGAGTGCTCGGCGGTGCCCCGGACGGCGGGCACGTCGGGCAGGCGGTCCGAGAGGACGGCGAGCATGTCCTCCGACGGGTCCACTGCCGTCACGTCGAGGCCGCGTTCGGCCAGGAGGGCGGTGAAGATGCCGGTGCCGGCACCGACGTCGGCGGCCGTGCGTGCAGAATCCGGAACGATCCAGTCGGCCACGGTGCCGGGATAGCCGGGGCGCACGCGGTCGTATCTTCCCGCGCCCGAGAGGTAGGCGCCTGCCATGTCACGGCGGCGCTCGTCGTCGAGCCGGGGCCCCCCTTTCACCATGCGGCGTTCCCCGGACCGTCCGTGCCGCTAGAGCAGGTCATCCACATCGGGGTTGAGGGTCCGCAGGACCTCGCTGTGCAGCGTGCCGTTCGTCGCGAGGGCATTGCCACCGAACGGCCCGTCCTGGCCGTCCAGGGACGTGAACCGGCCTCCGGCCTCGGTCACGATGGGGACGAGCGCCGCCATGTCGTACAGGTTCAGCTCCGGCTCGCACGCGATGTCGACGGCGCCTTCCGCCACGAGGCAGTAGGACCAGAAGTCGCCGTACGCCCGTGTGCGCCACACACGGTCCGTCAGGTTGACGAACTCCGCCAGCGCGCCGCGTTCACGCCAGCCGGAGAGGCTGGAGTAGGACAGGGAGGCGTCCTCGAGCCGGGAGACGTTGGAGACCCGCAGGCGCTGCGCAGCCGCGAGCGACTTCCCGGTGTAGGCTCCTGTTCCCTCGGCCGCCCACCAGCGCTTGCCCAGCGCCGGTGCGCTGACGACGCCCACGACGGGCCTGCCGTCGTCGATCAGGGAGATGAGCGTAGCCCACACCGGTACGCCGCGGACGAAGTTCTTGGTGCCGTCGATCGGATCGATGACCCAGCGGCGTGACCCCGACCCCGTGCTGCCGAACTCCTCGCCGAGGACGGCGTCACGCGGACGGGCCCGGGAGAGCTGGCCGCGGATGGCTTCCTCCGCTCCCTTGTCGGCATCCGTCACGGGCGTGAGGTCCGGCTTCGTCTCGATCCGGAGGTCGAGCGCCTTGAAGCGCGACATCGTCTGGTCGTCGACCGAATCGGCCATGATGTGGGCCAGACGGAGATCGTCGTTGTAGCCCTGCGAGAAACTCATACCGATCAACCTATCGTCTCCCGGGCCTCTTCCCGCGCGGGGCGCGAGTGGCCCGGGACAGCAGAAAGCCACCGTGGGCTTGCGCCGCACGGTGGCTTTCGGTCCGTCGCCGCGGAAGCGGCATCGGGGAAGTTAGAGAACGGTGATGTTCTCGGCCTGGGGACCCTTGGGTCCCTGGGTGGTCTCGAAGTTGACCTTCTGGTTCTCTTCGAGGGAACGGTAGCCGTTCGAGTTGATCGCGGAGAAGTGGGCGAACACGTCAGCGCCGCCGTCCTCGGGAGCGATGAAGCCGAAGCCCTTTTCGGCGTTGAACCATTTCACTGTGCCAGTAGCCATGTTGTACATCCTTACCTGGGAGAGCGTCCCGACGTTCGGGGGCTCATCGTGGTGTTCGTTACCCGCTTATCAAAAAAGCTGTCGAACTCCAGGTGGAGGGTCAAGGCTTAGAGATGTAATGCGCAAACAACAACAGCCTCCAGCGTAGCAGCCCCGGGGACCGCCGATGACCACTCACTGCTGGCCGAGCTCCTTGGCGTCGTGCGCGCTGCCCCGCGGATCCGCGATCCCCGCCGTGAGCAGGCGCCGGAGGCTGGCGAGCCTGACCGGACCGGAATCACCGGCCAGCCCTTCCTCCACATAGCTGTCCAGTCCGCAGTCCACGGCGTTGCCGTCGTGCCGGCAGCCACGCTCGCACCGCTCCGTCCCGGGCTCCAGGTCGGGGAACGCCTTCAGGATCCGGTCGGCGTCCACGTGCGCCAGGCCGAAGGAGCGGATGCCCGGGGTGTCGATGATCCAGGTGCCCGGAGCCGCATCGGCGGCCTTGAGGGCGAGGGCCGACGACGACGTATGGCGTCCCCGGCCCGTCACCGCGTTGACGCCGCCGGTGGCGCGGGTGGAACCGGTCAGGGCGTTGACCATGGTGGACTTCCCGACGCCGGAGTGGCCGAGCAGCACGCTCACCTGTCCGTCGAGTTCGTCCCGCAGGGCGTCGACGGCCCCGTGCGAGAGCCGTGCGGACTCGCCGTCGTCGGACGTGGCCTCGATGCCGACACCCTCGTCGGTCCTGCTGATGATGACGCGGAGGTCGAGGTGCTCGTAGTTGGCGAGAAGGGGAGCCGGGTCGCGGAGGTCCGCCTTGGTGATGCACAGCAGCGGCTCGATGCCGGCGTCGTAGGCTGCGACGAGCGCGCGATCGATGAAGCCCGTCCTGGGCTCCGGGTTCGCGGCGGCGACCACGATCACGAGCTGGTCCGCGTTGGCGACCACCACGCGTTCCACGGGATCGGTGTCGTCGGCACTCCTGCGCAGCACGGTCCGGCGCTCCTCGATCCGCACGAGGCGCGCCAGGGAGTCCGGTCCGCCGGAGAGGTCGCCGACGAGGGCCACGAGGTCACCGGCGACGACGGCGCTGCGGCGCAGCTCGCGCGCACGCGCGGCGATCACGATGCGCTCGTCGGGGGTGTCCTCGTCCACCACGGTCGTGTAGCGTCCGCGGTCGACCGTCACCACGCGTCCCGTCTCGGCCTCCTCGTAGGCCGGACGGTTCTTCGTCCGGGGTCGGGATCCCTTCTTGTTGGGACGGATGCGGACGTCGGACTCGTCCCAGGCGCGGGAGCCGCGGCGGTTGCCGGCCTCGCTCATGCGTGTGCCCCGCTGCCGGCGGGATCCGCCACGGAAGCAGCAGTCCCCGTCATCGCAGCCCAGAGCTCGGGGAACTCCGGCATGGTCTTGGCCGTGGTGCCGATGTTCTCCACCTCGACGCCGTCGACCGCGAGGCCGATGATCGCGCCGGCCGTCGCCATCCGGTGGTCGTCGTACGTACGGAAGGTCCCACCGTGCAGGGGTGCTGGCCGGATGACGAGGCCGTCCGCGGTCTCCTCGGCGTCACCGCCGAGTCCGTTGATCTCCGCGACGAGGGCCGCCAGCCGGTCGGTCTCGTGCCCGCGGAGGTGCGCGATGCCGGTCAGGGTCGACGGCGAGTCCGCCAGCGCGCAGAGCGCGGCGACGGTGGGGGCCAGCTCGGAGGTGTCGGCGAACGTCCCGCCGGAGATCGACGCCCCACCGGTGACCGTGAGGACGTCGCCGTCGAGGCTCGCGGCCGCGCCCATCAGCGGCAGGATGCGCCGCCACTCGTCGCCCACCTGCGTGGTGCCAGCGGGCCAGTTCCGCACCCGGACGGTTCCGCCCGTGACGACGGCGGCGGCGAGGAACGGCCCGGCGTTGGAGAGATCCGGTTCGACGGCGACGTCGAAGGCGGCGATCGGCCCGGGGGACACGTGCCAGTGGTTCGGCACTGAGTCGTCGACGGTCACACCGAGCGATCGCAGGGTCTCGACGGTCATGCGGACGTGGTCGAGGCTGGGGACGGGCTTGCCGACGTGCTCGAGCTGCAGGCCCTCCGTGAACCGGGCACCCACGAGGAGCAGCGCCGACACGAACTGGGAGGAGGCCGAGGCGTTGATGACGAGTCGGCCTCCGCGGACGCGGCCCTCGCCCTCGACGGTGAACGGCAGGGAGCCCGAGCCACCGTCGTCGATCGCCACGCCGAGGCCCCGCAGGGCGTCGATGATGCTGCCCATCGGGCGGCGACGGGCATGCGGGTCGCCGTCGAAGGTGGTGGTACCGGAGATGAGGCCCGCGAGCGGTGGGACGAAGCGCATGACGGTGCCTGCGAGTCCGCAGTCCACCGAGCGGTGTGCGTCACCTGATCGGGCCCGCAGGGGCGTCACCCGGAGATCAGGGCCGAAACCGCCGTCGCCGGGCAGCTCGTCGATGACGGCGCCGAGTGCACGCAGGGCCGCGATCATCAGGGCGGAGTCGCGGGAGTGCAGCGGCCGGCGGAGGACGCAGGGCCCGTCGGCGAGGGCTGCGAGCACGAGGTAGCGGTTGGTGAGGGACTTCGATCCCGGGATCGAGACCTCGGAGTCCACGGGACGGGTCAGGCGGGGTGCCCGCCACAAGATCTCGTGGGGCACCCCGCCTGAGGACGCTGACATGGAGCTTATGAACCGACGACGTCGGCAGCGGTCTTGCGCACGGCCTTGTCGGCTTTCTGCAGCTGCTTGCGGGCATCCTTGCCGAAGCCGGCGGCGTTCTTCCTCGCGTCCGTCGCGAGGTGTCCGGCACGCCAGGCGATACCCGGGCGTCCGTTGGTGTCGACGGCGGCCAGCAGGACGGCACCGACCAGGGAGAGGTTCTTGAGCAGCTGCGAGCGGCGGGCCTTCTTGCCCTCGGCCGTCGAGCCATCCGCGGAGCGGTAATCGACCAGCGTGTTCACCGAGGCCGTCACCGTCAGCAGCAGGGCTGCGACGCGTGAGAACCGGCCGATGGAGAGCAGCAGCGCCGCTCCGACCTGCGTCGCGCCGAGGACCTGGCCCACGAGCTTCTCGTTGCCCGTGACGGCGGTGGCCGCGGGGACCACCTTGGTCACGCTCGCGAGGACCTGCTTGAGCTGCGGCGCCGTGGCTCCCGCAGTGCGGAGGCGATCGACGCCGGAGAAGACGAAGCCGCTCGCGATCAAGGGTCGGGCTATTACGCGGACAAGGGTCACAACTGCCTCCTGGTTGCCGACGGGATGGCGCCGGGCATCGGTTTCTGTTTTCGAAGCACGCTGGGTCTAGTTTTGCATGCCGCACCAGCGGGTGCGATTCCGTGGCCCGCGGACGGCCCGGGCTTGCGGGAGGGGCGGCGGTACCGGAAGGAGTGGGCCCGAAGCGGGGCCGGGACGGACTGCCGGCAGGAATAGAAGGGCCGGTGCGCAGGTTGGAAGGAGGGTAAGGGAACGCGGAACGGGAGAGGGGATGATCGGATGACGGGTGGAACGATCGGAACGGTCGAGAGACCGGATTTCCAGCTTTCGACGTCGGTCCGGCGCGATGGCGTCCCGGCACTGCGTGAGCGCGGACGCGTAGACTTTGGCACGATGAATACAACAGCCCCCGCAGGCAGCAGCCAGGCCGAAGATGCAGAGTTGGACGTGTCGACGGAGTCGGAAGCCGACCGCAAGGCACGCTTCGAACGCGACGCCATGCAGTATGTCGACCAGCTCTACTCCGCTGCCATGCGCATGGCCCGGAACCCGAGCGATGCCGAGGACCTCGTGCAGGAGGCGTACACCAAGGCCTTCTCGGCCTTCCACCAGTACAAGCCGGGCACGAACCTGAAGGCGTGGCTGTACCGCATCCTCACCAATACGTATATCAACCTGTATCGCAAGCGCCAGCGTGAGCCCCTGCAGTCGCACTCGGACACGATCGAGGACTGGCAGCTCGCCAAGGCCGCCGAGCACACCTCCAGTGGTCTACGGTCCGCCGAGGCCGAGGCGCTGGACCACCTGCCGGACTCCGACGTGAAGAGCGCCCTCCAGGCCATCCCGGAGGAATTCCGGCTCGCCGTGTACTTCTCGGACGTCGAGGGCTTCGCGTACAAGGAGATATCGGAAATCATGAACACGCCCATCGGGACCGTCATGTCCCGGCTGCACCGTGGCCGCAAGCTGTTGCGCGAACTCCTCGCGGAGTACGCGCACGAGCGGGGCCTGGGGACAGGCACTGGAGCCAAGACCCGGGTTGCAGCAGGCAAGGAACAGGAGATGAAGAAATGAGCGATTGCGAGAGCCTCGGCGATTGCGCCGATTCGAGGATCGAACGGCTGTACGAGTACCTCGACGGTGCCCTGTCGCACCAGGACCTGGTGGACATCAAGGACCACCTGGACGGTTGCCCGCAGTGCGCCGAGGAACATGACCTCGAGTGCCTGATCCGGTCGGTCGTCAAGCGATCCTGCACGGAAGTGGCGCCGTCGACCCTGAAGACGAGCATCCTGGACCGCATCAGCCAGCTCAAGACCGTGGATCACTGAGCAGCAGCACGCATCGCTGACCGCCGTCCTGACGGCGGTACGGACAGAAGAACCTCCGGCCCTGAGGGGCCGGAGGTTCTTTCGTCGATGCAGGTGGTGCTTGTAACGCCTGGACTCAGGTGTTGGGGCGCTTACCGTGGTTTGCGCCTCCACGCTTCCGGTCGCGACGCTTGCGTGCTCGCTTGCTCATGGCTGCCTCCTTTTTCTTCAGGCACTGTAGTCGTGCAGAACTGCACCCAAGTCTCCCATACAGCTACGGGCGTGACCTAAACAGCCGCCGGACGCCGTGGTTCCGTCCGGCCGGTGCCGTTCCGCCTGCCCCTAGGATTGGGGAACCAGCCATGATCGAAGGAGCTTGTGCATGCGCGCCGCCTACGCAGCAACCCAGTCCGCGAGTGATCCGCTCGCGGGCCTCGTCGTCGGGAACCTCGACCTGCCCGATGCGCCCGCCGGCTTCCGAAGGGTGAGGGTCGTGGCGTCCTGCCTGAACCACCACGACCTGTGGTCCCTGAAGGGCGTCGGACTGCCGGGGGAGAAGCTGCCGATGGTGCTCGGATGCGACGCGGCCGGGATCGACGACGACGGCACCGAGGTGATCGTGCACGGCGTCCTCTCCTCGCCCGACTGGCGCGGGGACGAGACGCTCGATCCGAGGCGCTCGCTCCTGTCGGAGCGTCACCCGGGGACGATGGCGGACTACGTGTGGGTGCCCGAGCGGAACCTGGTGCCCAAGCCGGCCGAGCTGTCCTTCGAAGAGGCCGCCTGCCTGCCGACGGCCTGGCTCACGGCGTACCGCATGCTCTTCTCGGTGTCTCCGGCGGCGCCGGGGTCCACCGTGCTGGTGCAGGGGGCGGGCGGGGGCGTGGCCTCCGCCCTGATAGCGCTCGCCTCGGCTGCGGGCTTCCGGGTGTGGGCGACGAGCCGCAGCGAGGAGAAACGGCAGCGGGCACTGGGGCTGGGCGCCGAACAGGCCTTCGACGCCGGCGCGCGGCTGCCGGACCGCGTCGACGTCGTCTTCGACTCCGTGGGAGAGGCGACCTGGGCGCACTCCCTGAAGTCCCTCGTGCCCGGCGGAACCGTGGTGACGTGCGGCGCGACGAGCGGCCCGGCGCCCTCGGCCGACCTCAACCGCGTGTTCTTCCTCCAGCTCCGCGTGCTGGGATCCACCATGGGCACGCGGGAGGAACTCGTACGGCTCACGCGTTTCCTGGTGGCTACCGGGGTGCGGCCGGTCATCGACACCGTCCTGCCCCTCGAGGACGCGGCGCAGGGCTTCCGGCGGATGCTCGACGGCGACGTGTTCGGGAAGATCGTGTTCCGCCACTGACCGTGTCCCGCCGCTGATCGGGCTGCCACACGCGAAGGGGCCCTCCGTGGATACGGAGGGCCCCTTCGCCTGACGGCTATGCGGAGGTGACGGCTGCGCGGAGGCGCCGGCTGCTTGGAGGCGCCCGCTACTCGGAGGCGCCCGCGGCGAGGATCGCCGCGCGCTGCTCACGGCGCAGCGACTGCTCGCCCGGGTCCGGGACCGGCGCCGCCGCGAGCAGCCGGCGCGTGTACGGATCACGCGGGTACTTCAGGATCTGCTCCGTGCTGCCCTGCTCCACCAGGGTGCCCTTGTTGAGCACCGCGATGTGGCTCGCGAGGAGTTCGACGACGGCGAGGTCGTGGCTCACGAAGAGGCACGCGAAGCCCCGCTCACGCTGCAGCTCCTGCAGCAGGTCCAGCACCTTGGCCTGCACGGAGACATCGAGGGCCGACGTCGGCTCGTCCGCGACGAGGAGGTCCGGCCGGAGTGACAGCGCGCGGGCTATGCCGACGCGCTGGCGCTGGCCGCCGGAGAGCTCGTGCGGGTACCGGTTGCGGAAGGCGACCGGCAACTGCACGTCCTCCAGCAGGGACGCGACGCGCTTGTCCAGCTCCGCGCGGCCGGGCTTCTCGTGCAGGAGCAGGGGCTCGCCGATGCTCTCGCCGATGGACATCCTCGGGTTCAGCGAGGCCGCCGGGTCCTGGAACACGATCGCGAACTTCTTGCGCAGGGGCAGGAGCTGGCGGGCGCTGAGCTCCGTGATGTCGGTGCCACCGATCCTGACCCTGCCGCCGGAGGTCCTGATCAGCCCTGTCACCGCGCGCGCGATGGTCGATTTGCCCGAGCCGGACTCGCCGACCAGGCCCAGGACCTCGCCCGGGTTGATGGTGAGCGAGACACCGGAGACCGCCTTGAAGGGCGGCTGGCGGAAACGCCCGGGGTACTCGATGTCCACGTCCGTCAGCTCGAGGGCCGGCACGACGCCGGAGGCCGTGCGCGTCTCCCTCGCCCGGAGTGCGGCCTCCGCGTACTCCTCGTGGATGCTCAGGTGTCCGTCCACCACCTCGACGTCGCTCAGGACGCCGCCGACCTTCGATCCGAGGTGCGGTACGGCGCCGAGGAGCTGCTTGGTATAGGCCTCGGCCGGGGCCGCGAACAGCTGGGCCGTCGGCGCTGCCTCCACGATCCGGCCACGCTCCATGACGATCACGTGGTCGGCGAGGTCGGCAACCACGCCCATGTCATGGGTGATGAGGAGCACGGCGCTGTTGAGCCGTTTGTTGAGCTTGCGCAGCAGGTCCAGTACCTCCGCCTGCACCGTGACGTCGAGCGCCGTCGTCGGCTCGTCCGCGATGAGCAGCATCGGGTCGTTGGCGAGGGCGATGGCGATCATGGCCCGTTGCCGCTGTCCGCCGGAGAACTGGTGCGGGAAGGAGTCGTAGCGGCGCTCGGGCTCCGGGATCTCCACCATGCGGAGCAGTTCGATGGCGCGCTTCTTCGCCTGCGCAGGGGAGAGCTCGGTGTGCTGTTCCACGGCTTCGCGGATCTGCTCGCCCACGGTCAGCACGGGGTTGAGTGCCGTCATGGGCTCCTGGAAGATCATGGCGATCTCGTTGCCCCGGACGCGCCGCAGCGTGCCCTGCGGCGCGCCGATGAGCTCCTTGCCGAGCATCTTCGCGCTGCCGGAGGAGCGCCCGTTGCGGGGCAGGAGGCCGAGCAGGGTCATGGAGGACATGCTCTTGCCGGAGCCGGACTCGCCGACGATGGCGAGGATCTCGCCGGGATGGATCTCGTAGGAGACGTCCTCGGCGGCCATGACCCACTCGTTGTCCACGTTGAACTCCACGCCGAGGCCCTTGACCGCGAGGATGGGCCCGTTGCCGACGGGAGCCTGCTCGTCCGAGATGATGACGGAACTGTGTGACATTACTGCTTCACCCTTGTCTGCTTGGGATCGAACGCGTCGCGCAGGCCGTCACCGATGAAGTTGACCGCGAGGGCGATGCCGATGATGAACGCTCCGGGCCAGAGGAAGAGCCAGGGCCGGACCGTGAGGGCGGAGCGGTTGTCGTTGATGGCCTTGCCGAGTGAGGTGTCGGGCGCCGTGACGCCGAGGCCCAGGTAGCTCAGGGCGGTCTCGAGGAGGATGGCCCCGGAGATGGCGAGCGTCGTCGACACGATGATCACGCCGACGGTGTTCGGCAGGATGTGGCGGAAGATGATCCGGGCCGAACTCGCCCCGACCGACTTCGCGGACTCGACGAACTCCTTCTCGCGCAGCGACAGGAACTCGCCGCGGACCAGGCGTGCCAGGCCGGTCCAGGTGACGAGGCCGAGGAAGATCGCGAAGGGGATGATGCCGTGCTTCGCGACGATACCCGCCACAGCGGCCGCGATGACGACCGTCGGGATGGTGATGACGACGTCGGTGATCCGCATGAGGAAGGCCTCGGTCCAGCCGCGGAAGTAGCCGGCGATGGCGCCCACGGTGGTGCCGATGACCATGGCCACGATCCCGACGATGAACGCGATGATGAGCGAGGTCTGGATGCCGCGCATCGTCAGTGCGAAGTAGTCGCGCCCCAGGACGTCCTGGCCGAACGGGTGCTCGCCGAGGCTGAACGGCCAGAGCGTGAGGGTGGGCCGGCCCTCGTTGAAACGGGCTGCGAGTTCGTCGTAGTCCTTGTTCCACCAGCCGGGGATGCCGGCGAAGCCGATGGAGCTGAACGCGAGGAGGAAGATCAGCACCAGCAGGGCGATCCCCGCGAGGGCGCCCTTGTGCCGGAAGAAGCGCTCGCTGATCAGGCGACCCTGGCTCTTCGCCTCGGTGGTACGGATGCGGTCCGTCTGGTCCCGCGTGGGGGTGGCGGTCGCGATGTCGTTGTCCTGGCTCTGGAGCGTCATCTCGGACAGCTCCAGGGACGTGCGGGAGTCGTCCCGCATCTTGTCGTCAGTGCTCATGGTGTGTCCTAGCTCAGGGTGATGCGCGGGTCGAGGAACGCGTAGGCGATGTCGGCGAGCATGTTGAACAGCACAGCAGCCGTCCCCACGACGAGGAAGAAGGCCATGACGGGGCCGGGGTCGACGTGGTTGATGCCGTCGACGAACATCTTGCCCATGCCGTTCCAGCCGAACACCTGCTCCGTGATGACGGCACCACCGAGGACTCCGGCGAAGTCGAAGGCCATCAGGGTGGTGATCGGGATCATCGCGTTGCGGAACGCGTGTTTCACGAGGACGGTCCGCTCGCTGAGGCCCTTCGCCCGCGCGGTACGGATGTAGTCCTGGTTCATGACGTCGAGCTGGCTGGCCCTCGTGTACCGCGTGTAGGTCGCGAACGAGATGAGCGTCAGCGCGATGGTCGGCAGGATCAGGTGCAGCGCGTAGTCGAGGTTGATCTCCCAGAACGTGCCGGCCAGGTTCGCCGACTGCGAGCCGGTGGTCGGGATGGGCCGGCCGCCCGCCTTGGCGGAGAGCGTCGGGTAGGCCTGGAGGAGGCGGTCGAGCACGATCAGCAGGCTCACCGACACCGCGATCACGGCTCCGATCTTCGCGGCCTGGGCCCGGAACGGGCCACCGACGAGGCCGGCGACGAAGTACGCGACGACGGCCGTCACGAGCACGAGTGCGAGCACCACCAGCCAGTTCGGGTCCTCGAGCAGGGGGATCGAGACGAGGTAGCCGAGAAACCCCACGGCAGCTGCCGCGAGGGCCGCGTTCAGCACGCGACGGCGACGGAAACCCGCGAGCAGGGCGGTCCAGAGCACTGCCACTCCTCCGGCCGACACGAGCATGCCGACGATCCCGAGACCCGGGTTCACGAACCAGCCGGTGACCAGGAGGAGGTACAGTGCGAGCGCGGTGGCGGCGGCGGCGATGCCGAAGACGACCAGCCTGCGCCTGCGGTCGCCGCCGACGACGACCGCCCAGACGACGCCGGCGATCACCCCTATCAGGGCGATCGTGAGATAGGAGAACTGCGGATTGGCCAGCCAGGTGTTGAGGTCGATCGCCAGGTACTGCTTGAGGAGCGTCGAGAGCCAGAACAGGGGCAGCGAGAACAGCAGGAACGAGATGAAGGTGACGGAGTAGTCGAAGGTGCTGTACTGGCGGATCGCGGTGACGATGCCGACGACGACGCCGAGGACGAGGGCGAGCACGGTGGCCACGACGACGAGGCGCAGCGTGGAGCCCATCGCGTTCTCCAGCTGGGGAAGGACGGCGGCCCCGGAGCGGTCCTGGCCGAGGGTGCAGCTCACGCCACCCGGGACGAGGCAGTGGCCGACGTCCTGCAGCCAGAGGAAGTAGCGGGGGATGGGTGGCACGTCCAGGTTCATCGCGGCGGTGCGCGCGGCGATGGTGGCGGCCTTCTCGGGACCGCTCGTCTCACCGAGGTCCTCGAAGGGATCGCCCGACGAGATGGTGAGGAAGTACATCAGCGTGGTGGCTGCGAGCATGATGAAGAACGAGATGATGGTTCGCTTGGCGATGAAGTAGAACACGTGGGGGCTCCTAGGAAACGGTGCAGGCTGTTGCGGGGCCGGGCACAGGGACGGGCAGGCCCGAGGGCCTGCCCGTCCTCATGCTTCAGTCCGGAGGGAGCAATCAGTTCTGCTTCGTCCAGCTGTAGGCATTCCAGGTGATGCCGGTCTGCGTCGGGTTCATCTCGACGCCCTGGAGCTTCGAGGAGTGCCCGATGATGTCGGCGTTGGCGTAGAGCACCACGTTGTACTGGGTCTCCGCGAGGCGCTGCTCGAGCTCGGTCTTGAGGGGCACGACCTTCTCCTCATCGGTGTTGGTGACGATCTCACTCCAGATGCGGTCGACCTCCGGGTCGGCGTAGCCGCCGAAGTTCTGCTCGCCGCCGGACACGTAGATGGACTCACCCGAGGCGACCAGGCCGGAACCGGACCAACCGAAGATGACGGCGTCCCAGGCACCGGGCTGCGAGAGCTTGGCGCTCCACTCCGCCTCGGGCTGCGGGACGATCTCGAACCCGGCCTTGTCGCAGGAGTCCTTGACCAGTGCCACCATGTCGGCGCGCAGCTGGCTCGTGGCCGCGTACATCAGGGAGACCCGGACCGGTTCGGTCTTGCCGGCCTCGGCGAGGAGTGCCTTGGCGCCCTCGATGTCAGCGGTGCCGTCGCCCTCTGCGGCGGGAGCACCCTCGAGGACCGTGTCGTAGTCGGGCTGGCCGGGCTGGTATTCCCGCAGGTTCATGACCGTTCCCTCGGGATCGATCGGTGTGACGAACTTGTCGACCATGTCGGCCTTGGGGGTGCAGGCGTTGAACGCCTGGCGCACCTTGACGTCCTCGAAGACGGCGCCGGGACGCTGGTCGAGGTCGATGTGGGAGAAGGTGAGTGACGTGCCGGTGTCGACCGTCACGGTCTCGCCGATCTGCTCGAGTGCGGCCTTGGTGTCGACCGTGGGACTGGAGGGATCGATCACGTCGACGTCGCCGTTCTGGAGCGCCTGGACGGCCTCCTCGTCGACGATGGTCTTGAAGACGATCGTGTCGGTCTTGCCGGCATGCTCCTCGCCCCAGTACTTGTCGTTCTTGACGAGCGTCAGGGTCCCGTCGGTCGCATTGTCGAGCTTGTAGGGCCCGGAGGACGGCAGCAGTGCAGTGTCGGGCAGCGCTGGCAGGTCGACCTCGTAGTTCCAGCCCGCGTTCCAGAATTCCGCAACGGGCTTCAAAGCCTCGATGTCATCGGCCTGGATGGCTTCGACGAGTTCGGCGCCATCACCTTCCGGAGACATCCCTGCCTGCTCGGCGGCGATGTGCGCGGGCATCAGGGTCCCGGGTGTGAGAAGCGCTTCCCAGTCCGCGTAGGGGTCACTGAAGACGGTCTCGAACTCTTTGGCTCCGGGCTCCCCTTCGATCTTCTCCATGAGGGCGAATCCATTGGTCGACGATGCCTGGAAGATGTCGGCTTCCGCTCCCGTCTCCGGGTCGGTCTCACCGCTCGGGTGGGTACCCGACAGTGCCGCCCAGGTCAGCAGGACGTCGTCGTAATCGATCGGCGTGCCGTCGGACCATACAGCATCGTCGTTGATGGTGTATTTGATCGTCAGCGGATCGTCGCTGGTCTTCTCGTAGGTGCCGAAGTCCGGGTTGGCTTCCAGCTCGCCGGCTGCGGTGAAGGCCGCGAAGCCGCTGGACGTCAGGTTGTCCACGTACGTGTTGTAGACGGAGTTCGTGGCGGCCGTGTTGCCGTTGTAGCCGGTGGGTGACTGGCTGATCGCGATGTTGATCGTCGAGGCCAGGTTCTCCGCAGCACCTTCCGATGCCGGGGTCTCGGCGGTACCGCCCGCCGATCCACAGGCGCTCAGCATGAGCGCTCCGATGGACAGTGCGGCGAGCGTCATAGTGCGCTTATTACGCATTCGATAGTCCTTACTGTGCTTGGCGCGAGGGACTGAGGGAGGTCCCACGAGGCGGATTGCAGGGGTGACGGCAATCACACTCGGACAGCATAGCGAAGGATCGTTGCCTCCGGACACTCAGTGAACCGTTGATAACCCATTTGTTACCTCGGCGAAATATAAGGTCTCTGAGTATGGAGAAAGCCCCGGCAGACGGCGTGTCTCCGGGGCTTTCTGGCAGTGCTGGCGCTTACTCTGGCGCGGGTACGTCCAGCCACTGGAACCAGCCGCGGTGCAGGACGAGCCAGGCCATCAGGCCGTAGCCGGCCTGCCCCGGGGTACCGCCGTTGGCGGCGAGGTCGTGCCGCCACTGCTCATGCGCGAGCAGGGGGCTGAAGGTGTCGACGAAGACGTGCTTGCGGCGCGTCGTCACGTCCCCGAAGGCGGCCGAGAGATCGGCGAGCCGGCGGTTGCGCTCGGCGTCGAGTCCGGGAGGAGGTCCGACGACGAGTACCTTGACGCTCATCTGGGATGCGCCGTCGAGGATGTTCGCGAGGTTCAGGCGGCTCCGCGCCGTCGACAGCTCCAGGTCGAGGTCGCGATCGGACAGGCCGATGACCAGGCGGTTCTCGAAGCCGTCGGCGAAGCGCCGACCGGCCTCCTGGAGCCAGCGGTTGGCGAGGGCCTCCGTCCCCTCTCCGGGAGCGGCGAGGCTGTACGCCTCCACGGAGGCGGTATCGGGACGGGTGCGGGCCATCACGCGTCCGAGCCAGCCGAGCGCCCGCGGATCACCGAGCCCCGCGAGGAGTTCGTCGCCCACTGCTGCTAGCCGGATTCTGCGTTGTTCCACTGGTCCCTCGGTGTGCTGGTCGTCGGTGCTGGTCGGTACTGCTCTTCGCTGGGGGTCAGGAGGCGCGCCGCGCCGCCCGAGGGCGGGCACCGGCCTTGCATCCGCCCTTAAAGACGTCGGGTGGGGCCTGGACCCCACCCAACATCATACTGATGGCCTACTATTGCCGGCCGAAAGCCCTCTTGATGAGGAGTTCCTGCTCCACCGCGTGCTTCTTCGCCGATCCGGTCGCGGTCGAAGCGGACGCGGGACGTGACGCCAGCCGCAGCCGCCGGTCCAGCTCCTGCGGCAGGTTGAGCCCGATGAAGGGCCACGGTCCCTGGTTCGCCGGCTCGTCCTGCGCCCACACGATCTCGGCGTTCGGGTACGTGGCCAGCGCCGCCTTGATCTCGTCCAGCGGCAGCGGGTACAGCTGCTCGACGCGCACGATCGCCGTCCTGCCGTCGTCGAGCTTCTGGCGGGACGACAGCAGGTCGTAGTAGAGCCTGCCCGACACCAGGATCACCCGCTCGACGTCGTTCCCCGGCGTCTCGAGCGTGTCCGGGATGACCGGACGGAAGCTGCCCTGCGTGAAGTCCTCGACCGGACTCGCTGCGGCCTTCAGGCGCAGCAGCTGCTTCGGGGTGAAGATCACGAGCGGCTTCCGCGGACGGTTGTACGCGTGCCGGCGCAGCAGGTGGAAGTGCGATGCCGCGGAGCTCGGGTTGGCGACCACCATGTTCTCCTCGGCGCACATCTGCAGGAAGCGCTCGATGCGTGCGGAGGAGTGGTCCGGACCCTGGCCCTCGTAGCCGTGGGGGAGCATCAGCACGAGCGAGGATCGTTGTCCCCACTTCTGCTCGGCGGAGCTGATGAACTCGTCGATGATGGTCTGTGCACCGTTGACGAAGTCGCCGAACTGCGCTTCCCAGATGACGAGCGCGTCCGGACGCTCGACCGAGTACCCGTACTCGAAGCCCATGGCGGCGTATTCGCTGAGCAGGGAGTCGTAGACCCAGAACTTGGCCTGGTCCTTGCTGAGGTCGTCGAGCGGCAGCCACTCGTGGCCGGTCGCCCTATCGTGGAACACGGCGTGGCGCTGGACGAACGTGCCGCGTCGCGAGTCCTGGCCTGCGAGCCGCACGGGCACGCCCTCCATGAGGAGCGACCCGAAGGCCGCGACCTCGCCGAAGCCCCAGTCGATACCGCCCTCGCGCGACATCTGCTCACGCTTCTCGAGCAGGGCCTTGAGCTTGGGGTGGACCGTGAAGCCGTCGGGGATCGCGGTGTGTCCTGCGCCGATATGGGCCAGCGTCTCGGCGCTGATCGCCGTCTGCTGCACCTCGGCCTCGCCGCCGTCCGCCTGCTGCGCGTGCGGCCGCTCGAGGCCCGAGACCGCCTGCGGGTCCTGCGTGACGACCGGGATCGGCGACGTCTGCGCCGCGTGCGTCTCGGCGAACACGCGCTCCAGGCGTTCCTGGTAGTCGCGCAGCGCCTGCTCTGCCTCTTCCTGCGTGATGTCGCCGCGGCCGATCAGGGCCTCGGTGTACAGCTTGCGGACCGAGCGCTTGGCCTCGATCAGGTTGTACATCATGGGCTGCGTCATCGAGGGGTCGTCGCCCTCGTTGTGGCCGCGACGGCGGTAGCAGACCATGTCGATGACGACGTCCTTGTTGAACCGCTGGCGGAACTGGTACGCCAGCTGCGCCACGCGGACGACAGCCTCGGGGTCGTCGCCGTTCACGTGGAACACCGGGGCCTGGACCATCTTCGCGACGTCGGTGGAGTACACCGAGGAGCGCGAGGACGTCGGGCTCGTGGTGAAGCCGACCTGGTTGTTCACGATGACGTGGATGGTGCCGCCGGTGCGGTAGCCGCGCAGCTGCGAGAGATTCAGGGTCTCGGCCACGACGCCCTGGCCGGCGAAGGCCGCGTCGCCGTGGATGAGGATCGGCAGCACGGGGAAGGTCTCGCCCTGGTCGAGCAGGTCCTGCTTGGCGCGGACGATGCCCTCGAGCACGGGGTCGACGGCTTCGAGGTGCGACGGGTTCGCGGCGAGGTAGACCTTGGTCTCGTTGCCGGCATCGGACGTGAAGGTGCCCTCGGTGCCGAGGTGGTACTTCACGTCGCCCGAACCCTGCACGGAGCGGGGGTCCTGCGTGCCCTCGAACTCGCGGAACACCTGGGCGTAGGTCTTCCCGGCGATGTTGGTCAGGACGTTCAGGCGGCCTCGGTGCGCCATGCCGATCGCGACCTCGTCGAGGCCGTCGTCGGCCGCCCCGGAGATCACGGCGTCGAGCAGCGGGATGAGGGACTCGCCGCCCTCGAGGGAGAAGCGCTTCTGGCCGACGAACTTCGTCTGCAGGAACGTCTCGAAGGCCTCGGCCGAGTTCAGCTTGTGCAGGATGCGCAGCTGCTCCTCGCGGCTCGGCTTGGAGTAGGGGTGCTCCAGCTCGTCCTGGAACCACTGCCGCTCGGCGGGGTCCTGGAGGTGCATGTACTCGATGCCCGTCGTGCGGCAGTACGCGTCACGGAGGACGCCGAGCATGTCGCGGAACTTGAGCGTCGGCTGGCCGCCGAAGCCGCCCGTGGGCCACTCGCGGTCGAGGTCCCACAGCGTGAGTCCGTGGGTGCGGATGTCGAGGTCGGCGTGCTTGCGCTGGACGTACTCGAGCGGATTGGTGTCCGCCATGAGGTGGCCGCGCACGCGGTACGCGTGGATGAGCTGCTGGATCCGGGCGACCTTGTTGATCTCGTCCATCGGGTCGACCTGGATGTCCGCACTCCAGCGCACGGGCTCGTACGGGATGCGGAGCGATTCGAAGATCTCGTCGTAGAAGCCCTGCTCGCCGAGCAGCAGCTGATGGATGATGCGGAGGAACTCGCCGCTGCCGGCTCCCTGGATGACACGGTGGTCGTACGTGGAGGTCAGCGTGATGGTCTTGCTGATCGCGTGCTTCGCGAGGGTCTTCTCGCTCGAGCCCTGGAACTCGGCAGGGTACTCGAGGGCGCCTGCTCCGATAATGCAGGCCTGGCCCTTGGAGAGGCGGGGGACGGAGTGGACGGTGCCGATGCCGCCGGGGTTGGTGAGGGACACCGTGGTGCCGGCGTAGTCGTCCGCACCCAGCTTGCCGGCGCGGGCCTTCTTCACGAGGTCCTCGTAGGCGTGCCAGAACTCCGAGAAGTTCATGGTCTCGGCCTTCTTGATGTTCGGCACCACGAGCGAGCGCGTCCCATCGGGCTTCGGCATGTCGATCGCGAGACCGAAGTTCACGTGGGCCGGCTGCACCGCCGAGGGCTTGCCGTCGATCACGTCGTAGTAGACGTTCTGCGACGGGAACTGGGCGAGGGCCCGGATGATCGCGTAGCCGATGAGGTGGGTGAAGGAGACCTTGCCACCACGGGCCCGTGCGAGATTGCTGTTGATGACCACGCGGTTGTCGATCAGGAGCTTCGCGGGGATGGCGCGGACGCTGGTCGCGGTGGGGACGCTGAGGCTGGCCTCCATGTTGGTGGAGATCGCCTTGGCGGGTCCGCGCAGGACGCTGACCCGGTTCTCCTCCATCTCGCCGTTGCGATCCGAGGCCGGCAGCTGTGCGGGGATCGGCTTGCCGGCGGGCTTGTCCTCCCGCGACGTCTCCGGCTTCTTCGCCGGTTCGTTCGGGACCGGCGGCTTGCCGCTCTGCTGCGTGCTGGCCGGGCTCTCACCGGACGCCTTCGGCGCCGGGGCCTCGGTCTTCACGACCGGGAGTTCCTTCGTCGGAGGATGCGCGCTCGCTGAGCCGGCGGGCGCGGTGCCGTTGGGGGCAGGTGCGGGTGCGGGAGCGGCAGGAGTCGTGGACGCGGG
The DNA here is from genome assembly GCF_044755105.1 of Arthrobacter sp. NPDC092385. Taxonomy (NCBI): domain Bacteria; kingdom Bacillati; phylum Actinomycetota; class Actinomycetes; order Micrococcales; family Micrococcaceae; genus Arthrobacter; species Arthrobacter sp. NPDC092385. The sequence continues at coordinate 149,453 of NZ_JBIVQL010000007.1, read as the reverse complement.
GGCGGATGCGGGATCTGCGGTCCCGCCTGCTCCGCGCCGGCCGTTCTCCGCCGGCGTGTTGTCCGCATCGAACGAATCGAACAGGTCCCACCACTTCTTGTCGACCGAGTGGCGGTCCTTCTGGAACTGCTCGTAGAGTTCATCAACGAGCCACTCGTTCCCGCCGAACTCTTCAGGTAGACGGTGGCTGGTTTGTTCTGGCACTTGGTATACGCCTCTTCCGTAAGTTGCCCTGAGCGCGGTGCGGTCGGCAAGATCGGCGAGAAGCCGTGTCTGGACCCTGTTCAAGTGTAGTGACAGGAGCAACGAACAATCCAATCAGGCGTGTCGCGCAGGGGCACGCCGTGCGATACTGCGCGCCCGCAGGCACTATACTCTTTGCGGCCGTCCAACCCGGTCCCACCAGGGAGAACCATGCGCTTCATCAATCCGCCCACCACCGACCTCACCTACTCGGACGTGTTCCTCGTACCGTCCGCCTCCGAAGTCATCTCGCGCTTCGACGTCGATCTCTCGTCCGACGACGGCTCGGGGACCACGATCCCGCTCGTCGTCGCCAACATGACGGCGGTGACGGGACGGCGCATGGTCGAGACGGTCGCGAGGCGCGGAGGCATCGGCGTCCTGCCCCAGGACGTGCCGGTGGAGGTGATCGCCGAGGTCACGTCGTGGGTCAAGGACCGGCACCCCGTCTTCGAGACGCCGCTCAAGCTGCAGCCGGGCAACACCGTGATCGATGCACTCCACCTCATGCACAAGCGTGCCCACGGCGCGGTCCTCGTCATCGACGACGGCGGGGCGTGCGTGGGCGTGGTCAACGCCGCCGACTGCGAGGAGGTGGACCGCTTCGCCTCGCTCGAGTCCGTGATGCGGCCTGCTCCCGCAGCCTTCGAGGCCTCGCTGTTCGATGACGATCCCGCCGCCGCGCTGCAGAAGGCCTTCGAGGACCTCGACGGCGCCCGCAGCTCGCTCGCGCCCGTGGTGCGCGACGGCGTCCTGCAGGGCGTGATCACCCGGACGGGCGCGCTGCGCTCCACCATCTACGACCCCGCGCTCGACGCGACGGGCAGGCTCCGCGTGGCGGCGGCCGTCGGCATCAACGGCGACGTGGAGGCGAAGGCGGCGGCATTGCTGGAGGCCGGCGTCGACGTCCTCGTCGTCGACACCGCCCACGGCCACCAGCGGAAGATGCTCGACGCGCTCGCCGTCGTCCGCGGCCTGGACCCGAAGGTCCCGATCGTCGCCGGGAACGTCGTCAGCGCCGAGGGCGTGCGCGATCTCGTCGCCGCCGGCGCGTCGATCGTCAAGGTCGGCGTGGGCCCGGGCGCCATGTGCACCACCCGCATGATGACCGCCGTCGGGCGCCCCCAGTTCTCCGCCGTGCACGAGTGCGCGCAGGCGGCCGCCGAACTCGGCGCCCACGTCTGGGCCGACGGCGGCGTACGGTATCCGCGGGACGTGGCCCTCGCCCTCGCCGCCGGCGCGAGCCAGGTCATGATCGGTTCCTGGTTCGCCGGCACGTACGAGAGCCCGGGGGACCTGCAGGCGGACAGCGACGGCCGCCGGTACAAGGAGAGCTTCGGCATGGCCTCCGCGCGTGCGGTGCAGAACCGGACACGGCGTGACGACGTCTTCGCTCGGGCGCGGAAGGGCCTGTTCGAGGAGGGCATCTCCACGTCGAAGATGTACCTCGATCCGGCGCGGCCGGGCGTCGAGGACCTCCTCGACATGATCACCGCCGGAGTCCGCAGCTCGATGACCTACGCCGGGGCGGCATCGCTCGCGGAGTTCCGCGAACGCGCCGTGGTCGGCGTGCAGTCGGCCGCGGGCTACGAGGAGGGGCGGCCGCTCCAGCAGAGCTGGTAGCCGCGGGGTCCGGCAGGCGGCGTTCCGCCCGCAGCGCACGCTCACGGAAATCCGTGTGGCGGGCGGCGCCCCAGCCGGTAAACTGGCCTTCTTATGGACAGTCCTTCTAGGGGCCGGCTCGACGCCGGCATACCCTCTCCTCTTGCCCATCCGCTGCACGAACCTGATGCGGGGCGCCCGGCCGACGCCGGCTCCGGCCAGGACGCAGCACCCCTTCCAGCCGACGCCGCGGACCCCCTCAGACGCGGGCCGCTGCACTCCCGTCCCGGCCCGGCCGAGGAGGGGATGTAGCGGTGGAATGGATCTACCTGGCCGCCGGCCTGCTCCTCGTCCTCGGCACGGGGTTCTTCGTGGCGGTCGAGTTCGCCCTCGTAGCCCTCGACCAGACCTACGTCCAGCGCGCGGTCGACGACGGCGACACGAAGGCCGAGCCGCTGCTGCGCTGCCTGAAGTCGCTCTCCACGCAGCTCTCGAGCTGCCAGCTGGGCATCACCCTGACCACGCTGCTGACCGGGTACGTCATGGAGCCCTCGGTCGGACAGCTGCTCGAGACGCCGCTGGCCGCACTCGGACTGTCGGAGGCGCTGATCGCCTCGACATCGATCATCCTCGCGATGACCCTTGCGACCCTGCTCTCGATGCTGATCGGCGAACTCGTCCCGAAGAACCTCTCCATCGCGCTGCCCTTCAAGGTGGGTAAGGCCCTCGCCCGGCCGCAGCTCGTGTTCACCGCCGTGTTCAAGCCGGCCATCATCGTGCTGAACGGCTTCTCCAACCGGATCCTCAACATCTTCGGCCTCGAAGCCAAGGAGGAGATCTCGGGTGCGCGTACGCCGTCCGAGCTGTCCTCGCTCGTGCGGCGCTCCGCCGAGATGGGCACGCTGGACCAGGGTACGGCGAACTTCCTCGCCCGGACGTTCAGCTTCTCGGAACGGACGGCTGCCGATGTCATGACGCCACGCATCCGCATGGAGGTCATCGACTCCGACCAGACGGTGGCCGATGTCGTGGAGGCGGCGCGGCGCACCGGCTACTCCCGGTTCCCCCTGATCGGCGAGTCCGCCGATGACATCCGCGGCGTGGTCCACGTCAAGAAGGCCGTGGCGGTGCCGCGCCACAAGCGCGCGGACCTGCCCGCGGGGACCATCATGACCGACGTCCTGCGCGTGCCCGAGACGGTGCATCTGGACTCCCTCCTCCGCGAGCTGCGCGATGCGAACCTCCAGCTCGCCGTCGTCCTGGACGAGTACGGCGGCACGGCCGGTGTGGCCACGCTCGAGGACCTCGTGGAGGAGATCGTCGGCGAGGTGAAGGACGAGCACGACAAGCTGAAGCCCGGCGTGCTGCAGAGCGCCGCGGGGGACTGGTTCTTCCCCGGGCTGATGCGCCCCGACGAGGTCACGATGCAGATACCGGGGCTCGTGGTGCCGGACGAGGCCGGGTACGAGACCGTGGCCGGATTCATCATGGCCGAGCTGGGCCGTGTCCCGGTGACGGGGGACCGCGTCGAGGTTCCCGCGGGGACCCTGACGGTCGAGCGCATGGACGGACGCCGGATCGACCGCGTGGAGTTCCGCCCGGCGCCTGCGCCGGCGGGGAACGACGACGCGGCTCCCTCGAGCGCCGTCGTACCCGAGCACCAGCCGGTTCCCCAGGGGACCGGTACGCGGGGTGCCGCCCCGCAGGCCCCCCGTCCGGCGTTCGCCGGCAGCACCGCAGTACGGAAGGACGACCGATGAGCGACTGGGCGGGAATTCTCTGGCTCGTCATCCTCCTGCTGGGCAACGCGTTCTTCGTCGGGTCGGAGTTCGCGGTCATGTCCGCGCGCCGGAGCCAGATCGAGCCGCTGGCGGACGCGGGATCGAAGCGTGCCAAGACCACGATCTGGGCCATGGAGCATGTCTCCCTCATGCTCGCCTGTTCCCAGCTCGGCATCACGGTCTGCTCGCTCCTGATCCTGCAGGTCGCAGAACCGGCCATCCACCACCTGTTCGTGGTGCCGTTCGAGGCCGTCGGGGTTCCCGAGGGCCTGGCGGACGGCGTGGCCTTCGCGCTGGCGCTGCTGCTGGTCACGTTCCTGCACGTGACCTTCGGCGAGATGGTGCCGAAGAACATCTCGGTGTCCGTCGCCGACAAGGCGGCCCTGCTGCTGGCGCCTCCGCTCGTGATGATCGCGCGCGTGGTGAATCCGGTGATCTCCTCGCTCAACTGGGCCGCGAACCACATCCTCCGCGCCCTGAAGGTCGAGCCGAAGGACGAGGTGTCCTCGACCTACACGCTGGAGGAGGTGCAGTCGATCGTCGAGGAGTCGACCAAGAGCGGGCTCGTCGACGACGAGTCCGGGCTGATCACTGGTGCCCTGGAGTTCTCGGGGCAGACGGCCGAGACGACGATGGTGCCCCTCGGCGAACTCGTCACCGTGCGCACGGATGCCACCCCGGAGGACTTCGAGCGCGCGGTGGGCCGCACCGGCTTCTCCCGCTTCGTCATGGTGGACGAGCACGGGAACCTGACCGGCTACATGCACCTGAAGGACATCATGTCCATGCCGCAGGCGATGTACCGCAGGCCCATCACCGAGAACAAGGTGCGCACCCTGGCGAACCTGTCGCTGCAGGACGAGATCGAGGACGCCCTCGCCGTGATGCAGCGGACGGGCTCGCACCTGGCTCGCGTGCTCGGGCCCGACGGCTCCACCCGCGGCGTGCTCTTCCTCGAGGACGTGATCGAGCAGCTCATCGGCGAGATCCGGGACGCGACCCAGAGCCAGGGCGCGCGGAGGACGGGAGAAGGCGTCAACGGTACGGAGGCAGCCGTCTCCTGACGTCCGACAGGTGGGGGTGAAATGCGAACCGTTCGCGTTTCCGGTAGGCTCAGGACTAACGTAAACAATTCTCATTAGTCTGATCGAGGTCCCGAATGCCTGTCTCCCGCCGTCTCACCGTGCCCGCCGTCCTCACACTCGCCGCGCTGGGCCTCACCGCGTGCGGCGAGGGCGGGTCCGGGGCCGCGGCGGGTGCATCGGGTTCCGCGTCCGACGACGCGTCGATCAGCATCGTCACCGCCACCAACGTGTACGGCGATATCGCTGCGGCCGTCGGAGGGGACGACGTCGAGGTGACCTCGATCGTCAACAGCCTCAGCCAGGACCCCCACTCGTACGAGGCGACGGTGCAGGACAAGCTGTCGGTGTCCGAGGCGGATCTCGTCATCGAGAACGGCGGAGGCTACGATGCGTTCCTCGGCCGCCTCGCGGAGGAGACCGGCGTGGCAGCGGTGCTCAACGCCGTCGAGCTGTCCGGACTCGAGGAGAGCGAGGGCTCCGCGGAGGAGCACACGGCTGAAGCCGAGGAGCACGCCGGCGAGGAGGGCCACTCCAGCGACGAGGAGCACGCCGGCGAGGAGGGCCACGGCCACGGCACCTTCAATGAGCACGTCTGGTACGACCTGCCTGCCATGGTGACGCTCGCCGACGCGATCGCCGAAGAACTCGGCACGCTGGACGAGGCCAATGCCGACGCGTACCGCGAGCGGGCCGACGCCTTCACCGCGAAGCTGCAGCCGCTCCAGGACCGCCTTGCCGCCCTCGCCGCGGAAGGGCCCGGAGGCACCGTGGCCGTCACCGAGCCCGTCCCCGTCTACCTGCTGGAGCACGCGGGACTCGAGAACGTCACGCCGGAGGACTTCAGCGAGGCCATCGAGGAGGAGACCGACGTCCCGGTGGCGGTGCTCGACGAGATGAAGACGCTCGTCTCGGGTGGAACACTCGCCTTCCTTGCCTACAATGACCAGACGGAAGGATCGCAGACGGAAGCGGTGCGCTCGGCCGCCGAGGACGCGGGCCTTCCGGTGCTCGACTTCACCGAGACGCTGCCCGAGGGCGAGGACTACGTTTCCTGGATGACCGCCAACACGGATAGCATCGAGGCCGCCCTCGCATCCTGAGGGCGGGTCTTCCGCACGACCGCTGGACCCCTGAACCACGACAGACTGGAACCTGCTCCGCATGAGCTCGACGATGTCCCGGCACGCATCCTCCCCGGGCGCGGGGGCCGGCCTGCCGGCGATCAGCCTGCGCGGCGCTGCGCTCTCCTTCGGCAGGCGCACGCTGTGGGAGGGGCTGGACCTCGACATCATGCCCGGTGAGTTCTTCGCCGTCCTCGGGCCCAACGGTTCGGGCAAGACGAGCTTCCTGAAGGTGCTGCTGGGCCTGCAGCCCCTCGATGCGGGCACCGCGACCATCGGAGGCCGGCCCATCACCCGCGGCAGCAGGGCCCTCGGCTACATACCGCAGCAGAAATCCTTCCCGCCCGAGACGCCGCTCCGGGCGCGGGACCTCGTGGGCCTCGGCGTGGATGGCCACCGCTGGGGGTTGAGGATGCGGAGCAAGGCCTATCACGAGCGCGTGGAAGGCCTCCTGGCCGATGTCGGAGCGCAGTCCTACGCCGATGCCCCCGTGGGAATCCTCTCCGGCGGCGAGCAGCAGCGCCTGCGCGCCGCGCAGGCGCTGGCCACCGATCCGACGGTGCTCCTGTGCGACGAACCACTCCTGTCACTGGACCTCAACCACCAGCAGGCGGTGAGCTCGCTGATCAACCGGCAGCGCCACGAGAAGAACAGCGCCGTGGTCTTCGTGACCCACGAGATCAATCCCGTCATCGACTACGTGGACCGCGTCCTGTACCTCGCCGACGGGCGCTTCCGCGTCGGCTCCCCCGCGGAGGTCATGACGAGCGAGGTGCTCTCGGACCTCTACGACAGTCCCGTGGAGGTCCTGCACAGCAACGGCCGGATCGTGGTGGTCGGGTTGCCCGATGCCACCACCCACCACCACGAGAGCGCATGAGCATGGACTTCCAGGAGATCCTCAGCGCCATCTTCACGTTCGACAACTACGCCCAGCTGCTGCCCCTCGTGCGGAACTCGCTGATCGCCGGAGCGGTGCTCGGGCTCCTCGGGGGACTCATCGGGACCTTCGTCATGATGCGTGACCTCGCCTTCGCGGTGCACGGAATCGCCGAACTCTCCTTCGCGGGGGCCGCGTTCGCGCTGCTCGTCGGGGCCAATGTCGTCGCGGGCTCGCTCGTCGGATCCGTCCTCGCCGCACTCGTCCTCGGCCTCATGGGCATCCGGGCCCGCGACCGGAACTCGATCATCGGGGTGGTCATGCCGTTCGGCCTCGGCCTGGGGATCCTGTTCCTCGCCCTGTACGAGGGGCGGGCTGCCAACAAGTTCGGCCTGCTCACCGGGCAGATCGTCTCCGTCGACGACGTCCAGCTGAATCTGCTCGTCGGCTGCGCGGTCGTGGTGATCATCGCCCTGGCCGCGATCTGGCGTCCCCTCACGTTCGCGAGCGCCGACGCCGACCTCGCAGAGGCCCGCGGCGTCCCCGTACGCGGGCTCTCGATCCTCTTCATGGTGCTGCTGGGGATCTCGGTGGCGCTGTCCATCCAGGTGGTGGGTGCACTGCTGGTGCTCGCCCTGCTGATCACGCCTGCGGCCGCCGCGCTGAAGGTCACGTCCGCGCCCGGGCTGGTGGTGCTCTTCAGCGTGCTCTTCGCCTGCACATCGGTGGTGGGTGGCATCCTCCTGGCGCTGGGCGGGCGAATCCCGATCAGCCCCTACGTCACCACGATCTCCTTCGCGATCTACCTCGCGTGCCGGGGAATCGGATCGCGACGTTCTGCGCGCCGCTCACGCAGCGCGGAACGGCTCGCAGTTCCGTCCTGAGGCGTCCCAGCGCGACCGGTGCCCGGCCTAGGACTGCTGCGGACGATCTGCCTGGCCGACGGCGTCGGCAATGGCCTGCTCCATGTTTCGCAGGAAGCGGGTGACCGTCTCCGTCTCCTCGCTGGTGAGGTTGTCCGCCGCCGCCAGGACGCCCCGCTTCTCGATGTCGAAGGCGGACCTGAACTCCTCGGTGGCTTTTTCTCCGGGCTCCAGGATCACCGCGCGGCGGTCCACCGGATGGCGCCGTCGGCGGATGAAGCCGGCCTTCTCGAGGCGGTCGATGACGAGCGTGGTGGACGCACTCGAGATGCCGAGGGCGAGTGCCAGCTCCTTGGGGCTGGCCCCCTGGTCCCGCTGCCAGACGCTGAGCAGGTACCGCAGTGCGCCGAGATCCGTCTCGTTGATGCTGAGCCGTTGGCTCAGGCGCCGGCGAAGGCCACTCTCCACGTCGCGGTAGGCCCGCAGGGCGTTGAGGACGTCGACGCCGGTCGCTGACCGATCGGTCGCGCCGTCTCCGGAGGGCGGGTACCAGTAGCCAGCTCCCTGCCGTGCATCCGAAGGTTCCATGCCTGTATCTTAGACCATCTAGTAGTCAATCTCTCTAGGTAAGGTGCGGGGGTCCCTCGTCGGGGAGGGCCGACGTCAGGCGGAGGGCGGAGCTGGAGACGGCTCGGGGAACTCGAGTTCCGACATGGCCAGGCCCAGGGCGCCGAGGAAGCGATGGATGGTGCCGCTCTCCTCGGGTGTGAGCGCGGCTGCGATGGCCATCATCCGCTCGTGCATGACTCCCATGGTCGAACGGACCTCCTCGTCCGACGCCGCGGTGGGCCAGATCTCGATCGCCCGTCCGTCGGACTCGCTCCTGCGCCGCACGGCGTGACCGCTCTTCTCCAGGCGGTCAATCAGGACGGTCGTGGCAGCGGTGGAGATCTCGAGCTGGCGGGCGAGCGCGGCCGCGCTGAGCGGGCGTCCGGACCGTCGGGCAAGGAGCAGGAGGCGCAGGGCCGTCATGTCCGTCCTGCCGAGGTGCATCGAGTCCCGGCTACGGCTGCGCATGAAGCTCTCCGCATTCCGGTAGCGGCGCACCGCGTCGACGAGTTCATCGAGGGGGCCTGCGTCCTCCGGGGCGGTGCTGGATGCGGATCCGGCCTCGGCCGAGTCCGGCACGGCACGGACGGACTTGTCAGGAGACATCACGCTGTCCAGCCTAATCGACGGCACCGACATCGTCAGGGCCCGAACCGGGACGGGCGGCGCCGGCGAAGGAACGCGATGGAGGGGTGAGCGGGGCCGGGAGGCCTCAGGACCGTGCGCCCGGCGCCGAGCACTCGGGGCACAGGCCCTGGATCTCGACGGTGTGCGCGGCGTCGGTGAATCCGTGCTCGGCAGCGATGCGGGCTGCCCACTGTTCGACGGCGGGTGCCTCGATCTCGACGGCCCGGCCGCAGTTACGGCACAGCAGGTGGTGGTGGTGGTGCGCCACCGCGCAGCGCCGGTAGACCGCCTCGTTGTCACCGTTGCGCAGGACGTCCACGAGTCCGTCGTCGGCCATCGACTGGAGGATGCGGTACGCCGTGGCGAGCGAGACGGACTCGCCCCTGTCCTGGAGCAGCCGGTGGAGCTCCTGCGTGCTGACGAAGTCGTCCAGTTCGTCGAGGGCTGCGCTGACGGCCCGCCGCTGGCGCGTGACGCGCTGCTCCGACCCCTTGCGGGCGGACTGCGCGGCCTCGGCGCCTGCTGCCGGTACTGCCTCGGATGTCGCCTCGGGCGTCATGTCATACCCCTTCCGCGGGCGCTCGGGCGCCCTGGACCAGAGTCAAGATTACCAGCGCCACCGCGGGTACTCTGGGCCCATGCGGCTCACCAAGTTCTCCCATTCCTGCGTGCGGCTCGAGCAGGACGGCTCCGTGCTCGTCATCGACCCGGGCACCTTCTCGGAGGTCGAGGAGGCCCTCGCGGGCGCCGCCGCCGTGCTCATCACGCATGAGCACCCGGACCATATCGACGTCGACCGGGTGGTCGCCGTGCTGGCCGGGAACCGGTCTGTGTCACTCTGGGCACCGCAGGGCGTCGCCGACGCCGTCGCCGCGGGCCTCGGCGACGCCGCCGGTGACCGCATCCACGCCGTGGCGGGCAGTGAGCAGTTCTCCGCCGCGGGATTCGAGGTGAGGACGTTCGGCGGACAGCATGCGCTGATCCACCCGCTGATACCGGTGATCGCCAACGTGGGATTCCTCGTCGGAGGGGCCGTCTACCACCCGGGCGATTCGCTGATCGTGCCCGACGGGATCGCCGTCGGGACACTCCTGGTCCCGGTGCACGCACCATGGTCGAAGCTGGCGGAGGTGGTGGACTTCGTGGCGTCGGTGCGTGCGCCGCGCGCCTTCCAGATCCACGACGCCCTCCTCAACGAGACGGGGCTCGGGCTGGTCGAGGGCCATGTGACGCGACTCGGCTCGCGGTACGGCACGTCCTTCCGGCACCTCGGTGTGGGCGAGGGCGTCGACGTCTGACGCGGGTCAGCCCGATGAGGGGCTGGAGACGGGCCTGCCGCACGCCCCGGGCCAGACGCCCGTCGAGAAGAAGTCCTCGAGCATCGCGCGCGGCGCCGTCGGATCGAGGCCGCGGCGCCCCAGCCAGGCGTCGTCGTCGTACGTCGCGGCATAGCGGTCGCCCGAATCGCACATGAGGGACACGATGCTCCCGGTGCGGCCGTCCGCCATCAGGTCCGCGACGAGCTGCCACACACCCCACAGATTGGTGCCCGTGGAAGGGCCGGCGTGCAGACCCGTGAGCGCCCGCAGGTGGCGTGCCGCAGCCACGGAGGCCGCATCCGGCACCTGGATCATGGTGTCGATGACGGACGGCACGAAGCTGGGCTCGGGCCGGGGCCTCCCGATGCCCTCGATCCGCGACGGCCGTCCTGTCGCGGCCGATCCCGGATCCGACCACGCGGGGAAGAACGCGGAGTGCTCGGGATCGACGACGGCGAGGCGCGTCGGGTAGCGGTGGTACCGCAGGTAGCGGCCGATCGTGGCGCTCGTACCGCCCGTTCCGGCCCCCACGACGATCCACGCGGGCAACGGATGGGGCTCGAGTGCGAGCTGCCCGAAGATCGACTCCGCGATGTTGTTGTTGCCGCGCCAGTCGGTGGCCCGCTCGGCGAACGTGAACTGGTCCATGTAGTGGCCGCCGGTCTCCCGCGCCACCTCCTCCGCCGCCGCGTACACGTCCGAGGCGTGCTCGACGAAACGGCAGGTGCCGCCGTACTGCTCGATCAGCGCGATCTTCTCCGGACTCGTCGTCCCGGTCATGACCGCGACGAACGGCAGGCCGAGGAGCTGCGCGAAGTAGGCCTCGGACACCGCCGTCGAGCCGCTCGAAGCCTCGACGACGGTCGTTCCCTCCGTGATCCAGCCGTTGACGAGGCCGAAGAGGAAGAGGGATCGGGCGAGGCGGTGCTTGAGGCTGCCGGTGCGGTGCGTGGACTCGTCCTTGAGGTACACCTGGACACCCCAGTGCGCGGGAAGGGGGACGGCGAACAGGTGCGTGTCCGCCGAGCGGTTGCCGTCCGCCTCGATGCGCCGGACGGCTTCGTCCGACCACGATCTGTCGGCAGCGGTGAACCTCGGCATCCCGCCAGCCTACAAGCTGCACGAGTGCCACGAGTGTGGTGGACTGGCGTGCATCAGGACCGGCCCGCTGCGACCGCTGCGGTCCGGTCGCCCGTCCCGACAGGAGATCTCGATGAAGACTCTGATGGATGTGCAGGAACTGCAGGACCGGATGACCTCCGGCGCGCAGACCATCCTGCTCGATGTGCGCTGGGCCCTGGGCGACCCCCACGGTCACGAGCACTACCGTGAAGCCCACATACCCGGCGCGGTGTACGTGGACATGGAGACACAGCTCTGCGCTCCCGGCGGCCCCGGAATCGGCCGCCATCCACTGCCGGATGCCGATGCCCTGCAGGAAGCGGCCCGCCAGTGGGGCCTCAACGACGGCGACGCCGTGGTCGCCTACGACGACTCGGGGAACCTCGCGGCAGCCCGCCTCTGGTGGCTCCTGCGGAACGCCGGCTTTCCGTCCGTCAGCCTGCTCGACGGCGGGCTGACCGCCTGGCGCGCGGCGGGACTCGACGTCGAGGGCGGGGAGGAACGCCACTGCGTGGGGGACGTCCACCTCTCCGAGGGGCACATGCCGGTCGTCTCGCTCCCGGACCTCCTCGAACCGGCGACGGTCGACGTCCTGCTCGATGCACGTGCCGGCGAGCGCTTCCGCGGCGAACAGGAGCCCGTCGACCCGCAGGCCGGCCACATCCCCGGGGCTCTCAGCGCACCGACGGCGGACAACCTCGGGGCCGATCGGCGCTTCCGTCCCGCGGACGAACTCCGGCGCCGTTTCGATGCCCTCGGCGCGGACCGCGGGCACGTCGCGGTCTACTGCGGCTCCGGCATCACCGCAGCGCACGAGATCGCGGCCCTGGCCATCGCGGGCATCGACGCCTCGCTGTTCCCGGGTTCCTGGTCCCAGTGGGCGACGACGGACGGCTTGCCCGTCGCCACGGGTGCCTGACGGCGGGATGCGCCAGGGCAGGGATTCCGGGGCGGTGTGGCCGGCCGGAGGTCTGCGCGGTAGCGTCGGGGGATGAACCCAGGACGCCCCGTCCCGCCGCCCCTGCGTGGCGGAGCCCAGCTACCCGATGAGCCGGAGCGCGGCGGTGTCCCCACGGCTGCAATCCAAGGAGGACCGATGACGACACTCTTCACCAGGATCATCAACGGGGAGGTGCCGGGCCGTTTCGTGTGGCAGGACGAGGACGTCGTCGCGTTCCTGACGATCGCCCCGATCACCCCGGGCCATACGCTCGTGGTGCCGCGCCGGGAGATCGAGCACTGGCTCGAGGCCGATCCGGAGACGCTCTCGAAGGTCATGGCCGTCGCGCAGACGATCGGCAGGGCGCAGGAGAAGGCCTTCGGTGCCCGGCGGGTGGGCGTCCTGGTCGAGGGCTACGAGGTGCCCCACCTCCATGTCCACGTCTGGCCGACGCAGTCGCCGCAGGACTTCGACGTGAAGCGGGTCGACATCGCGCCGGACCCCACCGTGATGGACAGTGCCGCCGAGACCCTGCGCGGCGCCCTGAGGGACGCCGGCCACGGCGTGCACGTGCCCGGCTAGCTGTACTGCCCGGGGAGCACGGCCGCGTCCTGCTAGCGCGCTGCGGCCAGTGCCTCGTTCAGCGCCGTCCGCACGCGCTTCTCCGAGACCGAGTAGGCGGTGCCGAGGTCCTGCGCGAAGAGGCTGACGCGCAGCTCCTCGATCATCCACCGGACCCGGGCCAGCGCCGCGGGCCGGTGCCGCCCGGCGGCGAGGGAGGCGACGGCGTCGTCGTACTCGTCCTCGAGACGCTGGATCACGGCGGTTCCCACGCCGTCGCGCTGCACGTTGGTGGGCAGCTTCTCGAGCCGGACCTCGATGGCCTTGAGGTAGCGGGGGAGGTGGAAGAGCTGGGCGTAGCCCGTCGCCGCCACGAACCCCGGGTAGACGAGGTGTTCGAGCTGGCTGCGGACGTCGTTGAGGGACGTGATCAGCGCGAGGCTCGTGGTCCCCTTCAGCTGCTTCTGGATGCGCCGGGTGCTGGAGAGCACCGTCTCGACGGTCGCCGTCACGGTGAAGACCGTGTCGATCAGTTCGGCGCGGACGTTCTCGTACAGCGTGTCGAAGGCCTCCTCGGTCCACGGCAGCTCCTCCGGCACGAGCTTGTCGATCGCGGCCAGCGAGCAGTCGCGGATGAGCTCCGCGACGCTGCCGTGCGGGTTCTGGCTGAAGGTGAGCTTCTCCGTGTTGCTCAGGTGCTCCAGGACGTACTTCGCCGGGCTCGGGATGCGCAGGGACAGGAGGCGGATGATCCCGGCCCGCATGACCGTGGCCTGCTCGCCGGTGGTGGGGAAGACACGCAGGCCCACCGAGGTGCCCTCGTCCACGACGGCGGGATAACCCGTGACGCGGTGTCCTGCGACGGTGCGGGACACCTCGCGCTCGATACTGCCGAAGACCCAGGTTCTCTCACCCGTCCGTTCGGCGACCGCTGGTGCCTCGGCCACGGCGACACGTCCGCGGGCCGGGGTGCCCGCGGCGGCTTCGCCGATACCAGCGCCGGCGCGCTCGCCGGACGAGCCGGTCTGAGGGGCTCCCGTGTTCCGTCCGGAGCCCCGCCCCGCGGAGTGGCCGCCGTCCTCCCGACCGGCAGGGCCGGTGGAGCCCTTGCGGTTGCCGCCCCTCCCGGGTCCTCCCGCGGGGCGCGTGCTGACGGGCGTCGCGCCGAGGGACTGCGCGATGGCCCGGCTGACCGCGGGGGCCAGGGACTCCTTCAGCGCGTCGAGGTCACGCGACTCGTCGAGTATCCGCCCCGCGGCATCGACGATCCGGAACATCATCAGCAGGTGCGCCGGAACAGCCGACCAGTTCCAGGATCCCGGCGGGATGACGTGTCCGCGCAGCCGGCGCAGGGCGAGCTCGAGCGCCGCCTCGAGGTCGTCCTGGGCGGGGTCGAAGTCGGACTCGAGCGCTGCGACCGCGGTGCGTGCGACGTCCGGCGCCGGCACGAAGTTCTTCCGCACCTGCTTCGGCAGGGACTTGATGAGGGCCGTCACGAGCTCCACGCGCTGGCCGGGGATCTGCCAGCGGAACGGTTTCGGGTCGAGCTGGTTCAGGAAGAGGACCGGGATGGTCACCGTCACGCCGTCGTGTGCACCCGGGGTGAGGGGCGAGAACTCGTAGGTGAGCGGCAGTTCGAAGCCCGCCTGGTGCCACGTGCTCGGGAAGGCCGCCTCGTCGAGTTCCGCGGCGTCCTCGCTGAGGAGCTTCTCCGGATCGAAGTCGAGCAGGTCCGGCTGCTCCTGGCGAGCGGTCTTCCACCACGAGTCGAAGTGCCTCTCGGACACGACGTCGCGCCCGAGGCGCTGGTCGTAGAACTCGAAGAGCGTCTCGTCGTCGACCCGCAGGTCACGCCGTCGGAGGCGGTTCTCGAGCTCCTCCACCTCCGCGAGGCGGGCCTGGTTGCGGCTGAAGAACGTATGGTGCGTCTTCCAGTCGCCCTCCACGAGGGCGTGGCGGATGAACAGTTCGCGCGCCACCTCGCGGTCGATCCGGCCGTAGTTGATGCGCCGCTGCGGCACGATCGGCACGCCGTAGAGCGTGACCTTCTCGTACGCCATGACCGAGCCCATCTTCTTCGACCAGTGCGGTTCGCTGTAGGTGCGCTTGACGAGGTGCGGCGCCACCTGTTCCGCCCACAGGGGATCGATGCGTGCGACAACCCGTGCCCACAGCCGCGAGGTCTCCACGAGTTCGGCGGCCATGACCCAGTCGGGAGACTTCTTGAACAGTGCCGAACCGGGGAACACGGCGAAGCGGGTTCCCCGGGCGCCCGCGTACTCGCGCTTGCGCTGGTCGTACAGGCCGATGTTGCTCAGCAGGCCCGAGAGCAGGCTGATGTGGATCTGCTCGTGCAGTCCCACGGGGTCGACAGGACCGGCCGGAAGGGTGATGCCGAGGGGTTTCGCGAGCTGGCGCAGCTGCTGGAAGAGGTCCTGCCACTCCCGCACGCGCAGGTAGTTGATGAATTCCGCCTTGCACAGCTTCCGGAACTGGGTGGAGGACAGCTCGTCCTGCTTCTCCTGCAGGTAGCGCCACAGGTTGAGGTAGGCCGTGAAGTCCGAGTTCTCGTCCACGAAGCGCTTGTGCTTCTCGGCCGCCTGCTGCTGCTTCGCCGGCTGGTCCGCGGAGGGCCGCTCGCGCGGATCCTGGATGGTCAGTGCCGCGGCGAGGACCATGACCTCCTTGACGGAGCCACGTGAGCCGGCCTCGACGATCATGCGGCCGAGGCGGGGATCCACGGGGAGCTGGGCGAGCTTGCGGCCCACGGCGGAGAGCCCGCCGTCGTCCTTCAGCGCCCCGAGTTCACGCAGCAGGGCGACGCCGTCGTTGATGGCCTTCGTCTCGGGAGGCTCCACGAAGGGGAACTCGGCGATGTCCTTCGGGCTGCGGGTGACGCCCATCGCGGCCATCTGCAGGATGACCGCCGCGAGGCTCGTGCGCAGGATCTCCGGCTCCGTGAACGGCCGGCGCGACTCGAAATCCTCCTCGGAGTAGAGACGGATCGCGATGCCGTTCGACACGCGGCCGCTGCGGCCGGACCGCTGGTTCGCGGACGCCTGCGAGACACGCTCGATCGGGAGCCGCTGCACCTTGGTGCGGTGGGAGTAGCGCGAGATGCGGGCCGTTCCGGTGTCGATGACGTACTTGATGCCGGGTACCGTCAGCGACGTCTCGGCGACGTTCGTCGCGAGGACGATGCGGCGATGGCTGCCGGTGGGACGGAAGACACGGTGCTGCTCCTCGAGGGAGAGCCGGGCGAACAGGGGCAGGACCTCCGTGCCGCGCAGTCGGGTCGTGGACTGGATGCGCGCGCGCAGGGCGTCGGCGGCGTCGCGGATCTCGCGCTCGCCGGAGAAGAACACGAGGATGTCCCCGGGCGCCTCCAGGGAGAGTTCGTCCACCGCGTCGCAGACGGCGTCGAGCGGGTCGCGCTCCTCCTCGAGCTCGCTGTCCGCGCCGCCGTCGCCGTCGTCCAGGCCGCCCGGCGGCTGGTCGAGGGGCCGGTAGCGGATCTCGACGGGATAGGTGCGCCCGGAGACCTCGATGATGGGGGCGGGGGAGGTGTCCTCGACGGCGGCATCGGCGGCGAAGTGGGCGGCGAAGCGCTCGGGGTCGATGGTCGCCGAGGTGATGATGACCTTCAGGTCCGGCCGCTCGGGCAGGATCCGCCGGAGGTAGCCGAGGATGAAGTCGATGTTGAGGCTGCGCTCATGGGCCTCGTCGATGATGATGGTGCTGTACTTGCGCAGCATCCGATCGTGCTGGATCTCGGCGAGCAGGATGCCGTCCGTCATCAGCTTGATCCTGGTCTTCCGGCCCACCGAGCCCGTGAAGCGCACCTGGTAGCCGACCTCCTCGCCGAGGGGTACCTGCAGCTCCTCGGCGATGCGCTCGGCGACGGTACGCGCAGCGAGGCGCCGCGGCTGGGTGTGCCCGATGAGCCCGCGCTCCGCCAGCCCCAGTTCGAGGCACATCTTCGGGATCTGCGTCGTCTTCCCGGACCCGGTCTCGCCGGCGATGATGGTGACCTGGTTGGCCGCGATGGCGGCCATGATGTCTGCCCGGCGTTCCGAGACGGGAAGGTCCGCGGGGTAGGAGATTGTCAGTGCCATAGTTGCCTGCCAGTCTAGTTGCTCGCACGGGAGCGCAGGCTGGTGTTCACCGAGGGCTGGGCTCCGCCGTCCCTGCTTCCGCCGTCCTGCCGTCCGGGGCTGGTCCCGCCGAACGGCGGAGGCGGTCCGCGACCACGACGGCGCGCTCGCGCATCTCCGCCGGCTCCAGGACCTCGAAGTCGATGTCCCAGCTCGCCAGGTAGGCGAGGGGGAAGTCGAGGGAGTCGAAGCCCGCCCGGAGCAGCGTGTACTCCTCCCCGTCCGCCTCGAGGGTGCCCGGGCTCGAGGGGACGCGGGACTCCAGGTCCTGCAGCGGTGCGTGGAACCGGATCACGGCGTCGTAGGAGTAGGGCGAGCGGGTGATGGATTCCTGCACGTAGGCCGCGAGGTCCGCCGCGGGCAGGGCTCGGGGCACGAACCGCTCGCGCAGCACGGGCACGCTCTGGCAGCGGTCCACCCGGAACGTCCGCCAGTCCTCCCGGGAACGGTCGAAGGCCACCAGGTACCACCGCCTGCCCGTGTCCACGAGCCGGTACGGCTCGACGACGCGCCGCGAGGACTCGCCGTCGTGGCGGTCGTACCTGAACGCGACGCAGCGACGCTCCGTGATGGCCGCGGAGAACGCCGTCAGTATCTCCGGGTTGACCGGCGTGCTCGCCGCCGCCATCCGCGTCACCGCCGAGCGCAGTCCCGAGAAACGGGGCCTCAGGCGGGGCGGCAGCACCTGCTCCAGCTTGGTGAGGGCGCGGACGGAGGCTTCACCGACTCCCGAGACGGGGCTGGCCGTGACGGCGGTGAGGCCGATGGCGACGGCGAGCGCCTCGTCGTCGTCGAGCAGGAGCGGGGGGAGCTGGGCGCCGGCGCCCAGCTGGTATCCGCCGGCGACGCCGGGGGAGGCGTTGATGGGATAGCCCAGCGTGCGCAGCTTGCCGATGTCCCGCCGCACGGTGCGCTCCGTGACCTCCATGCGCTGGGCGAGTGCGGGCCCGGTCCACTCGCGGCGCAGCTGCAGCAGCGACAGGAGTTGCAGCAGGCGTGCCGACGTCTCGATCATGGCTCTACGCTACGGCGCGTGGCGGACGAAAGCTGTCCGCATTCGGCCCTCATCCGACGGTTCCGCGGCGGGGTCCGCGGCCCGGGCGGACCCGCTTCCGGCCCGGCGTGGTGCCCGGGTGGCCGACCAGCCACAGCACCCAGCCACCGAGCGCGGCCACGCCCGCGACCACCGCGACCAGGCTCGATCCGGCGTCGTCCACGAGGAGCGCGAGCACCGCCACCGGCTGGGCCACGGCCTGGCTGCGCAGGTAGGACCGGCCTAGTTCCCGGAGCGCCGCGACGCTGATCCACCCGCGCAGGGGGAGATGCAGGAGCAGGAGGTAGAGGAGGAAGACGGCGTGGATCCCGGCGACGAACACGAGGAGCCACGGAGATCCGGCGGGCATGTTCACGGCATAGGCGACCACCAGGAGCACCAGCGACAGCGAGGCAAGGCCGATCGACGGGAGCACCGCGGCGCCCGCCGCCACCACGACGGGAAGGATGATCCACGCGGAGCCATTCCAGACGACCGCGCCCAGCAGGACGGCGGTCAGGGCGGCCGCGCCGCGCAGTACCGACAGCGGTACGAGCCCGCGCCGGTCGGGGACGGCAGGGCGGGCCCCGGGACGGGCCGGTCGTCCGGGCGTCACAGGGCACGCCCTCTCCGAGCGCCCTGCCCGCCGCGCCTGGCCGCCCGGCGGGCCAGCAGGCGGAGGCCGGCATCGAGGCCGGTCCCGACGTCCGAGCCGGGGTTCCGGTCGGGGCCCGTGCGTGCGTCGGCGCCGCGGCCGGTGGACGCGGCGGCAGGATCAGCGCCCGGTGCTGCCGTCGCGGGAACAGCGGTCGACCCGGAGAGCACCGGGATTCCCTCGCGCCGCAGCTCGTCCAGCAGCAGGCGCCGGCGCAGGAGCGTGAGCCGGACCGCCTGAGCCTGGGCCGTCGTCGACTCCGTGCGGCGCAGGGGAGGCACGCAGTCGATGCCGGCGACGAGGTGGCCCTGTGCATGCCAGAGGCGCAGGAGGCGGGCCGGCTCCGCATCCAGGAATGCGGAGAACACCACGACGACGGCGCCCGGCGGCGGCACGGGATCGCGTCGCCGTCGTCGTCGCGGTACCACGGACGTCCCCGCGAGGCGGGTGCGAATCTGCTCGAGGTGCCGGGCTCCGGCTGCGGAGCGCAGCGCCCGGCGCGTCCCTGAGAGGTCGTCGAGTGCCACGCGGTCGCCGGCGGCGAGGTAGGACGCCGCCACGGCCGTGGCGGCCGTCCGCGCGACGTGCAGGGAGCCGGGCGCGAGGCGCGGCGGCCCGGCGGCGAACCAGTCCGCCGTCGACTCCGGCAGGTCGTGTCCCTGGTCGAGGACGAGGAAGACCGAGGCCTCGGCGTCGGCGAAGGTGCGCCGCACCATCAGCCTGTCCTGGTCGGTGGAGCGCCGGGCCGTCGCCCGCCAGTCGATCCGGCGCAGTTGGTCGCCCGGCTGCAGCGGGGCGACCGCCCGCAGCTCGCCGCCCTCTCCCGGCCGCCTCGAGGCATGCGTGCCGGCGAGGCCCACGAGCCGCCGGGACACGGGCCGTGCGAGGGACGGCCCGACAGGGGGCAGGATGCTCACGCGGACGGGTTGCGCCGGTACGAAGGGTGCGGTGTCGGCGAGGTCGGCGGAGAGGACCGCGGTGCCGTAGGAGAGCACGTCGGCCTCCCCTGAGAGGGGTGCGAGGACGAGGACGGGGCACTCCTCGTCCTCGCGCAGGACGAGTGCCTCGGGCGGGCATCCCGGAGCGGCCAGCGTCGTCGCCACCAGCCGGCGAGGAGGATGCGTGCCGCTCGCCTGCGGGGCGAGCAGGAGCCGGAGGAGTCGGTTGCCGGCTTCGGCCCGCCGGTCGACGGTGATGCGCACGGCCGGGGAACCCCCGGCACGTCCACCGGTGCGGCCGGCGAGGGCGAGGAGCGCGAACGGAGCCCCGAGGGCAACGGTGTCGGGACGTCCGGAGACCAGCCCGGCCACGATGCTGACCAGGGTGAGGATCACGGCCAGCGCCCATCCGGGAGAGAGGGCCGTCGCCGGCCTAGCCACGCGGGGCGGTCGGCGGCGTCGGGACCTCGGCCAGGACGTCCCGCACCACCGTCTCGGTGGCGACGCCCTGCGCCCAGGACGACGGCGTCAGCGTGAGCCGGTGCGCGAGGACGGCGACTGCGCCCTCCTTCATGTCCTCGGGGAGGACGAAGGCGCGGCCATCGAGCACCGCGAGGGCCCGGCCCAGCAGCACGAGCGCCTGGGAGCCTCGCGGCGAGGCGCCCACCTCGACCGCCGGGTGGCCGCGGGTCCCGGCGGCCAGGCGGACGGCGTAGTCGATGACGTCGTCGTCCACACCCACCGACTCGACGGCGGCCTGCAGGCGCAGCAACCCTTCGGCGGAGGTCACACCCGCCACCCGCGTCCCGTCCTGCCGGCGCCTGATGCGCCGCGCGATGATGTCCTGCTCGCCGCCCGGGCCGGGGTAGCCGAAGCGCAGGCGGACCATGAAGCGGTCGAGCTGTGCCTCCGGCAGGGGATAGGTGCCCTCGAACTCGATCGGGTTCGAGGTCGCGAAGACGTGGAAGGGACGCTCGAGGGGCAGGGTGGCGCCCTCCACCGAGACCTGCGCCTCCGCCATCGCCTCCAGCAGGGCGGACTGCGTCTTCGGGGAGGTCCTGTTGATCTCGTCGGCGAGGAAGAGCCCCGCGAAGATCGGCCCCGGCCTGAACTCGAACTCCCGCGTGGCGGGATTGAAGATGGACGAACCGGTCACGTCCGAGGGCAGGAGGTCCGGGGTGAACTGCAGGCGGCGGAAATCGAGTCCGAGGGCCTGCGCGAGGGTCTTGGCGGCGAGGGTCTTGCCGAGGCCGGGGAGGTCCTCGAACAAGACGTGGCCGCCGGCCAGCACGGCGGCCAGGGCCAGGCGCAGCGCGCCCTCGGCACCGACGACGACGGTCCCGGTGCGGGCCAGGACCTCGGCGCCGATGCGGGCCGCCTCGGCGATGGCGGTGCCGGCGCCGAGGTCGGTGCGGGAATCCGCGGTGTTCATGGGATCTCCTGGGGAGGCGGTTGAGGGGCGGGCTGGTGTCGGCGTTCCGGCAGGATGGTGCGGGATGCCGTCGACGCGGATCCTGCAGGCCCGGGGTCTCCCCGTCCGGGCTCGAGGCGTTCGAGCTCATCCACGAAGGCTCGGATCTCGCGGTGCGAGAGCACCGCGGGGCGCGCGTCGGTGATGAAGGCATCGAGCGCCCTGCTCCGTGGAGCGTCGGGATGCGCTGCGGCCACGGCGACGGCGAGTGCGTGCACCTCGAGGACGGCGCGCGAGCCCGGCTCCGTCGAGGACAGTGAGAACTCGAGCGACTGCAGGTCGGCGAGGCCCCGTACCGGTTCCGGCAGTGCCGGCACGGCCGCGCGCGGCAGGTCGACGGCCTCGAGGAGTCCGTTGGCGACACCCGCGGCGAAGGCCGCACCGGCCAGGACGACGGCATGGCGTCCGTCGAGGCCGAAGAACCACCCTGCGCCGAGGGCGAGCCCGACCAGGACCCCCGTGATGACCCACGCCGAACGCTTCATCGCGTCACCTCCTCACCGCACGGTGGTCCAGTGCGGCGGACAGCTCACGGATCGCTGCTGCAGCCGCCTCGCGGTCGGCGGGCTCCAGCGGAAGGGGCGCGCGGCCGTGTCCCGTCCGGCCGAAGCGCGCACGCTGGTACAGGCGGTTGAGGGTCGACAGCGGTTCGGGTGGAAGGTCCAGCGCCGCGGAGACGAAGCCCGCGAATTCCGACGTCGTCTGGGCGGGAGTGCGTGGCATCCCCGCGTCGGCACAGCGCCGCTCGAAGTCGAGCCAGCACCGGATGACGGCGTCCGAGGTGGCGCTGTCCGTCCGCAGGGCCGCGCTCGCGGCTTCGGTCCAGGCCGGCAGGGCTTCCGCCACGAGCACGAGGGCACCGGGCTGCTGCAGGCCGGTCTGCTCCCTGGACCCGCCGTCGGGTTCCTGCTGCGCCCGGAACCGCAGGAGGAAGCGGACCAGGAGCGCGAGCCCGGCCATCAGCAGCACCAGCAGGGACGCGGCGGCCGTGCCGCCGTCGAGGATGATGCGCTCGCCGTCGTCGTCGAGTGATTCGGGGGTGGCCGTGGCGGTCGGAAGCGGCGCGCCCTGCTGCTCCGGCGCTGCGACGGGTGGTTCCAGCACCGGTTCGGCGGAGAACTCGCCCATGAAGCCTGCCGCGAGGACGGCGAGGACGAGCATGACCACCGTGAGGATGGTGGGCAGGACGTGCGGGCGGCGCCCCCGCTCCGGTGCGACCTTCGTCCCCACGTTTCCCCCGCCGGTAGGTGCTGGTCCCGGCCCCGGGGGCCGCGTCCTGTGGAGCCTACCAAAAGCAGAACCGCCGCCGGCCTGACGGCCGACGGCGGTTCACTCTGCGTGGATCTCTCTGTGCCCTCGATAGGATTCGAACCTACGACCTTCTGCTCCGGAGGCAGACGCTCTATCCCCTGAGCTACGAAGGCAGACACGGGAACTCCCGTGCCCGTTAGGGACTTATCGAGCTTAGCAGGTGGCGCTCCGGTGGGAAAACGCCGGCGCAGCTGTACCGGTCGACAGGTCGGAAGGACCAGAACTCCCCGCTCGCGTTGCCGGGGTCAGGCAGGTTTGGCGTACGTAGCCGCGCTCATGATCTCGTAGCCCACGAAGGTCCCGTCGCTTCCGACCCAGGCATCGTGGCCGGCGGGAATGGAATAGGCGTCACCGGCGTGGATGGTGCTGCGGGTTCCGTCGTTCATCTCCACCTCCAGGGTGCCCGCGGTGCAGACCCCCAGGTGGTTGTTCTGGCAGCTCTCCGTATGGACCACGGTCTTCACGGTCTCGGACCATCGCCAGCCGGGCTCGAAGGTGAACCTGCCCAGTGTGGTGTCGCCGAGGCTCACGACGTCCACCGCGGTCTTGGGCGGACGGCGTCTCTCATCGGGTTCGTCGAACGATTTCGATTCAAGGGCATTGACGGTAACAGCAGGCATTTCGTCCTCCTCGGTTGGTCGGTTGTAACCGTTCATCCGGAGGAAGTACCAGTTGCTCCGGGAATGAGGATTCGGCGGACCTCGGGAGAGACACCTGGCGAGGGCTGGGCCGATCACGTGCGAGCGACTCTCACAGCGTGCTCCCGGCCGAGGCGGATGTCAACGGGTGCAGGGCGTGCACGGACGATCTCCGATCTCCTGCCCGAGGAGGAGGATTCCCACCATCGGTCGGAGCGGCTCGATGGGGGTCGGCCATCATCGGGGGTGGCGTCGAAGCCGCGTCAGTAGCCCAGGAACGCGTCCGTCCGTACCCGCGGGACGCCGGCCTCGTGCACGGTTGCACGCAGGCGGCCGATGAACGCGGGGGAGCCCGAGACGAGGACCTTTCGCCGGGAAAGGTCCGGGACCGCAGTGAGCAGATCCTCGGCCGTCGGGTCCGCACCCCCGTAGGTCCAGGTGCCGGGAAGCGGCGGAAGGTCGGCGTCGGACGGCGCGAACAGCACCACGCGGGTGCCCAGCTCCGCCAGTTCCTCGCGGAACGCGATCTCCTGCCCGCTCCGCACGACATACACGAGGACGACGTCGCGCGTCTCACCGCGCGCGGCGAGGTCCCGCAGGTGGCTGATGAACGGCGTGACTCCGATCCCACCGGCGACGAGCAGCAGGGGTACGGACGGATCGCGGGGCAGGGAGAAGTCCCCTCCCACCAGGGTGCCCGTGATCCTGGCGTCCCTCGGCAGGGCGAGGAGCGCCTTCTTGAAGGAACTCCCGGAGTCCGTGGTCCGCAGCCCGAAGGTGAGGGTCCCGTGCTGCTGGGGCGCGGATGTGATGCTGAAGACCCTGCGGCTGCCCCGGCTGTCCGTCCCGGGGTGCGGCAGGCTCAGCTCCATGTACTGGCCCGCCCTGAACCGCACGGGCCTGGCCGGTTCGAAGACCAGTTCCGTGCTGGTGGGTGTCAGCTGCCGTGATCCGGCGAAGGTCAGCCGCACGCCGCGCCGCTGACCCATGAGGAAGGCCACGGCGTTGCCGATCAGGAGGGCGAATTCGGGGCCCAGGAAGACCGGCCCGATGGATACCTGGAGCGCGAGGACGACGGCGACGATCGCCGCGAAGAGCCACTGCTGCCAGCGCCGTGGCGGGAGGGTGAGCGGCTCGGTCATCATGAAGCCGAGCAGGAACAGCACGGGGTACGACGTCAGGACCAGCTGGAGGCCGGCACCGGGAGCCATGCCGCCCTGCACGAGACCGGTGAGCAGGATGCCGAGCGCCACGACGAGGAACACCGCCGCCATCGGGAGTTTCCGCGTCCGGTAGAGGATGAGGGCCGCGCCCACCGCCACGACGGGCAGCATGTAGGGGTTGGCGACCCACCAGGCCGCCGCACCGACTCCGAGCAGGGTCGCGACGACGGCGCCCGTCGCGGCGGGATTGAAGATGTGGCGCCCGCCGACGGCGAGGAGGAACTTCGAGGCGCCCGCTGCGACACCGGCCACGAGGATGCCTCCGAGCCCGGCGCCGGTACCGGACGGGAACATGATCAGGAACACGATGAGCCCGGTGATGAGCGACGAGTCGCCGTGCGGCCGCAGCCGCAGGATCAGGGCCATGAGCCGTGTGCCGATGATCGTCCCGCCGACCGCGGCCACGAGGGTGCCGCCGAGTTCTGCCGGCGTGTAGGCGAGGAGGCCCGTGAGGGACAGCACGAGCGCCTCGACGGTCAGGACGAGGAGCAGGACCAGGGTCAGCCGGTACATGGTCATGCGGCCCAGCAGGGCATCGAGTGCTGCGGTCATGAGAACAGGGCTCCTGAGAGTGGGGCGGAGAAGCGGGCGCGTCCGTCCGAGTACATCAGGACGTAGTCGAAGTCGAAGCCCCGGGCGAGCTCCGCGGGGTCGGCGACGAACAGGGCCGTGCACAGACCGTCGGCGGTCATGGCGTCCTCAGCGAGGACCCACGTCGCGACGACGGTCTCGACGCAGCGGCCCGTCCGGGCGTCGAGGACGTGGTGCAGGCCGTCGCCCCAGACGCGGCGGTTGGAAGCGGAGGCGCACAGCGCCCCGGAACCCAGGCGGACCGTCCCGATGGCGGACGAGGCGTCGTAGGGATGCTCGAGGGCGACGGTGATCGCACCGGTCCCGGCCCGCCTCATGTCACCGCTCGCATCCACGACGACGTCCTCGTGGCCCGCGGCCAGGAGATACTCCAGCAGGAGATCGACGAGTTGGCCCTTGCCGGCCGCACCCACATCCAGGAGAGCCGGCTCGCGTAGCGTGAGGCCTCCCGCCGACCAGTCCAGGACGTCGTCCCAGGCGCGGGCGGGAGTGGGCGGCGCCGTCGGGACGAAGGAGTACGAGGCGTCGTAGCCCTGCGCGGCCAGCCGTTCACCGACCAGGGGAGAGACGGCGCCGTCGGTGAGGTCGTGGAGCCTGCGCAGGAGGCGCCCGAGTTCGGCCCCGTGCGGCGGGAGCGCGAGCGCACCCCCGGACGCCGCGAGCGCCGTGACGCCCGAATCGCTGCGGAAACGCGAGTAGAGGACGTCGTACTCCTCGGCGATGCGCAGCAGCCCGCGGCGCTGCTCGGACACCAGGGGTGAGGCGCTGTCCACGCGCCAGCCGGTGCCGATCGCCTCGAAGCCGAAGGTGTCCGCCACGCCGGTCCTAGAGCTGGGCTTCGCTCTTGATCCTGTCGGTCGCCTCGTTGAAGCCGCCGCTGGTCAGGGAGGAGCCGGCGACCTTGTCGACGGCGAGATCGTCGAGCTTCCTGCCGACGATCGCATCGGAGATGCCCCCGGCGAAGCGCTCCTGGTACATCGTGGTGGTCGGATTGTCCGGCATCGGCTCCACCTCGACGGCGGTGACGACGTCGGCTTCCAGGGTGAGCGTCACGCCCACCTCCTCGGGGCCGGCGGGGGACTGGTAGGAGCCGGTCTGCGTGTAGGTGCCGTCCTCGTACGCCTGGTCCGCAGTGGCCGCCGCCGTCGCTTCCGGAGCGGCCGCCGTCGTCTCCTGCGCGGGGCTCTCCGCCGCCTGCTCCGCCGCGGGCGATGTGGCCTCCGCACCGGCGCAGCCTGCCGCACCGAGGATCGAGACGGCGGCGAGCGCCGTCAGGACCCGCTTGTGCAGGGGGAAGCCGGCGCTGCCGGCCGTCTCGTTCGGGACGATGGGGGTGGGGCCTGTGCTGGTCACTGGTTGCTCCTGGTGCGTCGCCGGGATGGGACCGCGCGGAGGGCTCCGCGCCGAAGGATCGGTTGAACCTCAAACTAACGTGTCCGAGCCGGTCACCGTTCCTCTCCGTGATTCTTTTCTCCGGGCGTCCCGGACTGTCGCGATGCGTGTCCGCTGCGTGGCGCCCGGAACCACGGACTTGAGCCGCGTCACGAAGATCGGGCTGCCCGGGGGCGCGCCGCTATGCTTGACGGGTGACTCCCGAAGAACTCTCTGCCGCTATTTCCGCATGCCTGAAGGCCGCCGTCGAGGCCGGTGACCTCAGCGTCGACCTTCGGTCGGAGGTGCGTGTCGAGCGACCGAAGAACCGGGAGCACGGCGACTGGGCCACGAACATCGCCCTGCAGCTCGGCAAGAAGGCGGGCATGAACCCGCGGGAGTTCGCCCAGCTGCTCAGCGATCGCCTCGCCGGGATCGACGGGGTCAAGAGCGTCGACATCGCCGGCCCGGGCTTCCTCAACATCACGCTCGACGCCGGAGCGGCGGGCGAACTCGCCCGCACCATCGTCGAGGCCGGACCGGCCTATGGCCGGAACGACGCGCTCGCGGGCCAGAAGATCAATCTCGAATTCGTCTCGGCGAACCCCACGGGTCCCATCCACATCGGCGGAACCCGCTGGGCCGCCGTGGGAGACGCACTGGCGCGCGTGCTCCAGTCCCAGGGCGCGTCGGTCGTGCGGGAGTACTACTTCAACGACCACGGCGCGCAGATCGAACGGTTTGCGCACTCGCTGTACGCGAGTGCATCCGGTAGGCCCGCCCCTGACGACGGCTACGGCGGCCAGTACATCGAGGACATCGCGCAGCGCGTGGTGGCCGCGGAGCCGGACATCCTGTCCCTCGGAGAGGCCGATGCCGTCGAGCGCTTCCGCGCGGTCGGCGTCGACTTCATGTTCACCGACATCAAGAAATCCCTGCACGACTTCGGAGTGGACTTCGATGTCTACTTCCATGAACACTCGCTGTTCGAGAACGACTTCGTCGGGGGCCTCCTCGAGCAGCTGAAGGGCTCAGGCAACCTCTTCTACGAGGATGGTGCCTGGTGGCTGAAGTCGACCGACTTCGGCGACGACCGCGACCGCGTGGTCATCAAGTCCGATGGAGCGCCTGCCTATATCGCGGGCGACATCGGCTACTTCGTCAACAAGCGCAGGCGTGGTTTCGACCTCAACATCATCATGCTGGGCGCCGACCATCACGGATACGTGGCACGCCTGAAAGCGGCTGCCGCGGCCCTCGGCGACGACCCCGACACCGTCGAGGTCCTCATCGGCCAGATGGTGAACCTCGTGCAGAACGGTGCGCCCGTCCGCATGTCGAAGCGTGCAGGCACGGTCGTGACCCTCGAGGATCTCGTGGATGCCGTGGGGGTGGATGCCGCGCGGTACACCCTGGCGCGCTTCTCCGCCGATTCGAACATCGACATCGACCTCGACCTGCTCACGCGCCGCACCAACGAGAACCCGGTGTTCTACGTGCAGTACGCGCACGCCCGCACGCACGCCGTCGCCCGCAATGCCGTGTCCGCCGGAGTGGACACCAGCACGTTCGACGCCACGGCGCTGGGCCACCCCACCGAGGGTGAACTGCTGGCCGCCCTCGGGCAGTTCCCCGGCGTCGTCGCGCAGTCCGCGACCTTCCGCGAGCCGCACCGCGTGGCCCGCCACCTCGAGGTGATCGCGGGGACGTACCACCGCTGGTACGACGCCTGCCGGGTCGCGCCGCTGGGCGACGCGCCGGTCGAGGACGTCCACCGTTCGCGCCTGTGGCTGAACAACGCCACGCAGCAGGTCCTGGCGAACGGACTCGACCTCCTCGGCGTCTCCGCGCCGGAGAGGATGTAGCTGTGGCAGCCGAAGCATCGCCGCTCGCCCCCGACTGGCTGTCCGTCCCCGCTGACCAGGAGCGGCTCGACGCCAAGCTCTGGGCCGAGGACGTGGACCGCGGGGCGGACGGCGTCCTGCAGATCGACGGCGTCTCCGTCCGCGACCTCGCGGAGCAGTACGGCACGCCGCTCTTCGTCATGTCCGAGCGCGATTTCCGGGCCCGCGCCGCGACCTTCCGCACTGCCTTCGACGAGGCTTTCCGCGACCTGTGCGGGGGAGTGGACGTGTTCTACGCGGGCAAGTCCTTCCTCTGCACCGAGGTGGCGCACTGGGTGCGCGAGGAGGGCCTCGGGCTCGACACCTGCTCCGGCGGGGAGCTCGCCGTCGCCCTCCGCGCGGGGATGCCGGGGCACCGGCTCGGGCTTCACGGGAACAACAAGTCGGCCGCCGAGATCACGCGGGCCATCGACGCCGGCCTCGGCCGGATCGTCGTCGACAGCCTGCAGGAGGTCACACTCGTCGGCGACCTGGCCGTGCAACGCGGCAGCACGGCCAACGTCATGATCCGCCTCACCCCGGGCGTCCACGCGCACACGCACGAGTTCATCGCCACGGCCCACGAGGACCAGAAGTTCGGGCTGTCGCTCACCACCGACCAGGGTCCGGGCCAGGACGACGGGCACGACGACGGCGCCAGCTCGCCCGCCGCCCGCGCGGTCTCCGACGCCCTCGCGCACCCGGGCATCAACCTCCTCGGCGTGCACTGCCACATCGGGTCGCAGATCTTCGAGCCCGAGGGCTTCGAACTGGCGGCGCAGCGGCTGCTCGGTTTCCTCGCCGGGGTCCGCGACCGGCACGGCGTCGAACTGCCCGAGCTCGATCTCGGCGGCGGCTACGGCATCGCCTACACGGAGGCGGACGAGCCACGACCGGCGGCGGAGATCGCGCGTGCGATGGCCGCCGTCGTCGGTTCGACCTGCCGGGAGCTCGGGCTGCGGGTACCGCGGATCTCGATCGAGCCCGGTCGGGCGATCGTCGGTCCCACCACCTTCACGCTCTACACCGCCGGCACCACGAAGACCGTCCGGGTGGACGCGTCCGCCAACGGTTCGGAGGTGGTGCAGGACACGTCCGTTACGCACCCGCGACGCTATGTGTCGGTGGACGGCGGCATGAGCGACAACGCCCGCCCGGTGCTCTACGGCGCGGATTACTCGGCCGTCCTGGCGTCCCGGACGCCCGAGGCCGACCCGGTGCTCTCCCGCGTGGTTGGAAAACACTGCGAGAGCGGTGACATTGTGGTGAGGGACGTCTACCTCCCCGAGGACACCGGAGCCGGTGACCTCCTCGCCGTTCCGGGCACCGGCGCGTACTGCTGGGTGCTCTCGAGCAACTACAACTACCTGACGCGCCCGCCCGTCGTGGCGGTGGCCGACGGCGCCGCACGGCTCATCGTGCGCGGCGAGACCGAGGAGGACCTGTTCCGCAGGGACGTCCAGCGCGAACCCGCACTGCCCGCCACGGAACCAGGAGCTCCACGGAACGCATGAACTCACCAGCAACGACCCCAGGAAAGCCCCTGCGCGTAGCCCTGCTCGGCTGCGGCAACGTCGGCGCCCAGGTGGCCCGCATCCTCCTCGAGGACGCGGAGAACCTCGGACGCCGTGCCGGAGCACCGCTCGAACTGATCGGCGTCGCCGTCCGTACCCTCGACGCCCGGCGCGACGTCGAGCTCCCGGCCGGCCTCCTGACGCTCGACGCCGAGTCCCTCGTGGAGGATGCGGACATCGTCATCGAGCTCATGGGCGGCATCGAACCCGCCAAGTCCCTGATCCTGCGCGCCATCGAGCACGGAGCCACCGTGGTCAGCGGCAACAAGGCGCTCCTGGCACAGGACGGCCCCGAACTGTACGAGCAGGCCGACGCCGCGGGCGTCCAGCTGTCCTACGAGGCCGCCGTCGCCGGAGCCATCCCGATCCTCCGGCCCATCCGGGACAGCCTCTCGGGGGACCGCATCACGCGCGTCCTCGGGATCGTCAACGGGACCACCAACTACATCCTCGACCAGATGGACTCCACGGGAGCCTCCTTCGCGGACGCCCTGAAGGCCGCGCAGGACCTCGGCTACGCGGAGGCGGACCCCACGGCCGACGTCGAGGGCCACGACGCCGCCGCGAAGGCGGCGATCCTCGCCTCCCTGTCCTTCCACACGCGCTTCGCCCTCGAGAACGTCCACTGCGAGGGCATCACCGCCGTCACCGCGGACGACATCGCGGCCGCGGCCGAGGACGGCTACGTCATCAAGCTGCTGGCCATCGCCGAGATGCTCACCGACGAGGCCGGCGCCGCGGGGGTCGGCGTCCGCGTCCACCCGACGCTGCTGCCGCGCTCGCACCCGCTCGCCGCCGTCCACGGCGCGTTCAACGCCGTGTTCATCGAAGCGGAGAACGCCGGCGAGCTGATGTTCTACGGGCAGGGCGCCGGCGGCACGCCGACCGCCTCGGCCGTGCTCGGCGACGTCGTCAGCGCCGCGCGCCGCATGGTGCTCGGCGGCCCGGGCCGCACGGAGACCACCACCGGGCACGTCCCGCCGCTCAGCATCGACACCGTCCGCACGAGCTACTGCATCGGCCTGCAGGTCGCGGACCAGCCCGGCGTGCTGGCGCGCATCGCGCAGATCTTCGCCGAGAACGGCGTCTCCATCGAGACGATGCGCCAGCGCATCCACCAGGGCGGGCCCGACGGCGGCACCACCGCCGAACTGCGCATCGTCACCCACCGGGCGCCCGAGGCGTCCCTCGCGGCGACCGTCAAGCAGGTCGCCGCGCTCGATGTCATCACCGCCGTCTCATCCGTGCTCCGAGTAGAGGGAATCTAAGTGGCCCACCAGTGGCGCGGAGTCATCCGCGAATATGCCGAACGCCTGCCAGTCACGGACGCCACCGAGGTCATCACCCTCGGTGAGGGCGGAACGCCCCTCGTCCACGCCCGGCACCTGTCCGAGCTGACGGGCTCCGCCGTCTACCTCAAGGTCGAGGGCATGAACCCCACCGGGTCCTTCAAGGACCGCGGCATGACCATGGCGATGACCGCCGCCGTCGCCGCCGGGGCAAAGGCCGTGGTGTGCGCGTCGACGGGCAACACCTCGGCGTCCGCCGCCGCCTATGCCACCCAGGCAGGCATCACCTGCGCCGTGCTCGTCCCGGACGGCAAGATCTCCATGGGCAAGCTCAGCCAGGCCATCGCCCACGGTGCCCAGCTGCTGCAGGTCAACGGGAACTTCGACAACTGCCTCGACGTCGCACGGAAGCTCGCCGAGGCCTACCCGGTGTTCCTCGTGAACTCCGTGAACCCCGCGCGCCTCGAAGGCCAGAAGACGGCCGCGTTCGAGGTCGTGGACACCCTCGGCGATGCACCGGACTACCACCTGATGCCCGTCGGGAACGCAGGCAACATCAGCGCGTACTGGAAGGGCTACAAGGAGTACGCGGCGCCCTATGCCTCGATGCACCACGGCGAGCTCCCCGCCGTCGCCACGCGGACCCCGATCATGTGGGGTTTCCAGGCCGAGGGCGCGTCCCCACTCGTCAAGGGCCACCCGATCACCGAGCCGGACACCATCGCGACCGCGATCCGCATCGGCAACCCGGCGTCCTGGGACTTCGCGGTCGCCGCGCGCGACGAGTCCGACGGGCTCATCGAGGCCGTGACCGACGAGGAGATCCTCGAAGCCCACCGCTGGTTGTCCTCGCGCGAGGGCGTCTTCGTGGAGCCCGCGTCCGCCGCGGGTGTCGCGGGCCTCATCAAGAAGCACGCGGAGGGACTCGTCCCGAGCGGCAAGACCATCGTCATCACGGTCACGGGCCACGGCCTGAAGGACCCGCAGTGGGCGCTGCGCACGGCGGACGGCGCCGACGTCGAGCCCACCAAGGTGGAGTTCGACGTCGTGAGCGTCGCCGCGGCGCTCGGGCTCGAAGACTGACATGGCAGGGCTGCACGCCGCACCGGCGCCGTCGGAGGTCCTCGACCTCCCGATCGTCGATGCCGGGCAGGACATCGTCGTCAGGGTCCCCGCCACGAGCGCGAACCTCGGGCCCGGCTTCGACACGCTGGGACTCGCGCTGACGCTGCACGACACCGTGCGGGTCCGCACGACGGCGTCCGGTGCGACCACCGTGCGCGCCACCGGCGAGGGCGCCGACGCGCTGCCGGACGACGAGCGCCACCTGATCGCCCGATCGCTGATCAGCACCCTGCACCGGGCGGGCCACCGCGCCCCCGGGCTCGAGCTCGACACCACGAACGTGATCCCGCACGGCAGGGGCATGGGGTCCTCGGCGTCGGCGATCGTCGCCGGTGTCCTCGCCGGCAACGCGCTGCTGCCCGTCGGCGAACGGCTGGACGCCGCGCAGGTGCTGCAGTGGGCGGCGTCGATCGAAGGCCACCCGGACAACGTCGCGCCCGCCCTGATGGGGTCGCTGGCCATCTCCTGGGAGAGCGGCAGGGCGTTCCACAGCACGCGCGTCGAGGTGCACCCGGACGTCGTGCCGGTGCTCGCGGTCCCGGACCTCGCGCTGTCCACCGAGAGCGCCCGCGCACTCCTGCCACCGTCGGTGGCCCACCGGACCGCGGCCGCCAACGCCGGACGTGCCGCACTCCTGGTGCACGCACTGGGCACTGATCCGTCGCTGCTCTTTCCCGCCACCCAGGACGCGCTGCACCAGGACTACCGCGCGCAGGCCATGCTGCCCAGCGCCACGCTCATGCGCGGCCTGCGGTCGGCGGGGTTCGCCAGCACCGTCTCCGGAGCAGGCCCGAGTGTCCTCACCCTCGCCGTCGGCGAGGACGGGGCCCGCGCCGCCGAGGACGCCGTGCAGGAACTGCTCGAACAGGGCGACACGCCGGGGATGTGGCGGATTCTCCGGCTGGCAGTAGAGCGGGAAGGTGCTAAAGTGGGAGTGCACCAAGGGTAGTAATCGATCTGTTGCATGCAGTGCCACGACCGAAGCTACTGTGTCTTCATCAGACTCCGTGTCCTTCACCAGGCGCTGTGTCCGTCAGCAGGCACGGTGCGCTTCTGTTGAGCAGGCCGTCCTCTTCTCTAGACCGCCGCGAAACTGCAGGTTCCATCAGCAGTAGCACATCCTCCGGTGTAGCCTCCGACCTTATCGATGTGCGTGCGGACTTCTCCTCCCGCACATCGACATCCTCAGGCTCCCAGCACACCCAGCCGGCGCCGGATCGACTCCGGTACGGCTGAACCCCGCCTGCTTCATATGCGGCACGGGGCAAACCACCGCGGACCACTGATCAGGTGGCCGCCCGACGAGGGGGAAGGATCCTTCGTGACTGAAACCACTGACCTGTTACCAGGTGTGGCCACCCAAGACGCTGCAGCAGCCGGCGCAACAACTTCCAAGAGCAGCGGCCTCGCCGGCCTGAAGCTCGCCCAGCTCCAGGCCCTTGCCGGCCAGCTCGGGATCACCGGCGGATCGAGGATGCGCAAGAGCGACCTCGTGTCCGCGATCTCCGACCACCAGCGCGGTTCCGCCGTCGCCGACCGCCAGAAGACCCCCACCGTCCGCAGCGAGCGCAGCGCGGACGCAGAGCGTCCCGCCGTCGCCGACGCCCCGGCCGAAGCCGAGCGGGTCCAGGACGAGCAGTCGGCCCCCGCCGAGCGCCAGCCGCGCACCCGTAACCGCAACAGGCGTGCGGGCAGCGACGGGGTCGTCTCGACGCCCGCCTCCGACGCGGCGACCGTCACGAGCGAGCGGGTGGAGGCTCCCGTACGTGACGCCGTCGAGGACACCCAGTCCGGCGAGCAGCAGGACCGCGGTGACCGCGAGAACGGTGGCCGCAACCAGCGCAACCGCCGCAACCGCCGTGGCGAGGACCGTTCCGACCTGCCGGGCCAGAACGACCAAAACGGTTCGCAGGCCGAGACGCAGGGCAGCGCCCAGGGTGACGCGCAGAACGACTCCCAGGCCGACGTCCAGTCCGGCCAGCAGCAGGGCGAGGGCCGTGGCGACCGCAACGAGCGCCGCACCCGCTCGCGCAACGGTCGCGACGAGGACCGCTCGGGCAGCAACGGCTCCAATGGCTCGAACGGTGACGGCCAGGGCGACAACGGCCGCAACGGCAGCGAGCGCAGCGACAACCGCGGCAACGGCTCCAACGTAGCGGACGACGACGGCCGCGGGCGCAACCGCCGCAATCGTGCGAACCGCACCGGCGGCACGGTCGCCGAGGACCGCAACAGCCGGTTCCGCGACCGCAACGAGCGCAACGACCGCCGCCGCGGACGCAACCAGAACCCCGAGGTCGACGACGTCGAGGTCACCGAGGACGACGTCCTGCTGCCCGTAGCGGGCATCCTCGACGTCCTCGAGAACTACGCCTTCGTACGCACCTCCGGCTACCTGCCGGGCCCGAACGACGTCTACGTGTCGCTCGCCCAGGTGAAGAAGCACAACCTGCGCAAGGGCGACGCCGTCGTCGGTGCCATCCGCGCACCCCGCGAGGGCGAGACCCAGGCCAGCGCGCGCCAGAAGTTCAACGCACTGGTCCGCGTCACCTCGGTGAACGGCAAGCCCGCCGAGGACCTGAAGGACCGCGTCGAGTTCGCGAAGCTCGTGCCGCTCTACCCCTCGGACCGCCTGCGCCTCGAGACGGACCCGAAGAAGATCGGCCCCCGCGTGATCGACCTCGTGGCGCCGATCGGCAAGGGCCAGCGCGGCCTGATCGTCTCGCCGCCGAAGGCCGGCAAGACGCTCATCCTGCAGGCGATCGCGAACGCCATCACGATCAACAATCCTGAGGTCCACCTCATGATGGTCCTGGTCGACGAGCGTCCCGAAGAAGTCACGGACATGCAGCGCACGGTCAAGGGCGAGGTCATCGCCTCCACCTTCGACCGCCCCGCGGACGACCACACCACGGTCGCCGAGCTCTCCATCGAGCGCGCCAAGCGCCTCGTGGAGATGGGTATGGACGTCGTCGTGCTCCTCGACTCCATGACGCGCCTCGGACGTGCCTACAACCTGGCCGCTCCGGCGTCGGGCCGTATCCTCTCCGGTGGTGTCGACTCGGCCGCCCTGTACCCGCCGAAGCGCTTCTTCGGTGCGGCACGCAACATCGAGAACGGCGGCTCGCTCACCATCCTCGCCACCGCGCTCGTCGAGACCGGCTCCAAGATGGACGAGGTCATCTTCGAGGAGTTCAAGGGCACCGGCAACATGGAGCTCCGCCTCTCGCGCAACCTGGCCGACAAGCGCATCTTCCCGGCCGTCGACGTCAACGCCTCCGGCACGCGGCGCGAGGAGAACCTCCTCTCGCCGGACGAGGTCAAGATCATGTGGAAGCTGCGCCGCGTGCTGTCGGGTCTGGAGACCCAGCAGGCACTCGAGCTGCTCACCAACAAGATCCGGGAGACGCAGTCCAACGTCGAGTTCCTGATGCAGGTCCAGAAGACCACGCTGGGCTCCAAGGACTCCGACTAGCACCCAGAACCGCCCGGAACGCGGCCACGACTCACCCAGGGTGGGCCGTGGCCGTGTTCCCGGGCGGTTCGTCGGTTAACCGGCGGATCGTCCTGCCGCGGACCGTCCGCCCCTGATTTCATAGACTGGCTGCTCCAGCCGAAAGAGGTACACCCGATGTTCGAATCCATCCAGGGACTGCTCGACGAGCACTCCGAGCTGCAGGACCAGCTCGCCGACCCCGCCGTGCACGCCGACCAGGCGCTGGCCCGGAAGCTCGGCCGCCGGTACGCGGAGCTCGGGCGGATCGTCGACGCGCACAACCGCTGGAGCGCGCTCGACGACGACCTCGAAGCGGCCCGCGAGATGGCGTCCGAGGATCCCGAGTTCGCCGCCGAGGTGCCCGTCCTCGAAGAGCAGCTCGCCGCGGCGCAGGAGCGCCTGCGCCGCCTGCTCATCCCGCGCGACCCCAACGACAGCCGCAACGTCATCATCGAGGTCAAGGGCGGCGAGGGCGGCGACGAGGCTGCGCTCTTCGCAGGCGACCTGCTGCGGATGTATGCGCGCTACGCCGAGTCGCGCGGCTGGAAGACGGAACTGATCTCCGCCAACGAATCGGACCTCGGCGGCTACAAGGACGTCCAGATGGCCATCAAGGGATCCTCGAACGATCCCGCCGAGGGCGTCTACGCGCGGCTCAAGTTCGAGGGCGGCGTGCACCGCGTGCAGCGCGTGCCCGTCACCGAATCGCAGGGCCGCATCCACACCTCGGCCGCGGGGGTCCTGGTGCTGCCGGAGGTCGACGAGCCCGAGGAGGTCGAGATCAGCCAGAACGACCTGAAGATCGACGTCTACCGTTCCTCGGG
Source organism: Arthrobacter sp. NPDC092385 (assembly GCF_044755105.1). NCBI lineage: Bacteria > Bacillati > Actinomycetota > Actinomycetes > Micrococcales > Micrococcaceae > Arthrobacter > Arthrobacter sp. NPDC092385. Next base: position 113,124 of record NZ_JBIVQL010000007.1, on the reverse strand, counting down.
TCCCGGCGGCCAGTCCGTCAACACGACCGACTCCGCCGTGCGCATCACCCACCTCCCCACCGGGATCGTGGTGGCGATGCAGAACGAGAAGTCGCAGCTGCAGAACCGCGAGGCCGCGATGCGCGTGCTGCGTTCGCGCATCCTGGCCCACGAGCAGGAGAAGATCGATGCGGCGAACTCGGACATCCGCAAGTCGCAGATCCGCACCATGGACCGCTCGGAGCGCATCCGGACCTACAACTACCCGGAGAACCGCATCGCGGACCACCGCACGGGCTACAAGGCCTACAACCTCGACGCCGTGATGAACGGCGACCTCGAACCCGTGGTGCAGTCAGCGATCGAGATGGACGAGCAGGCCCGCCTGGACGCCATCGGCACGGACGAGTAGGCGTGGAGGAGGCCCTGCGGGCAGCCGAGCGGCGACTCCGGGACGCGGGCGTGCCGAGTCCCCGCGTCGATGCGGAACTCCTGGCCGCCCACCTGCTGGGAGTCTCGCGCGGACGCGTGCGTGCCCTCGCCCTCACCGGCGCCCAGGTCCCCGAGGGATTCGACGCACTCGTCGACGAGCGTGCCCGGCGGGTCCCGCTCCAGCACCTGACCGGGGTGGCGCATTTCCGCCGTGTCGACCTCGCCGTGGGTCCCGGCGTCTTCGTCCCGCGGCCAGAGACCGAGACCGTCGCGCAGCTCGTGATCGACCGGGCGGCGGGACTCCAGCATCCGAAGATCGTGGACCTCGGCACGGGCTCCGGCGCGATCGCCGCTGCCGTGGCGGACGAGGTCCCCGCAGCGGAGGTGCACGCCGTCGAACTGAGCGACCTGGCACTGGCGTGGGCGGGTCCCAACCTCGCGCCGTTCGGGGTCCACCTGACCCGCGGCGACCTGGCGACGGCCCTGCCCGAGCAGGACGGGTCCTTCGACATCGTGGTGTCCAACCCGCCGTACATCCCCGCCGACGCGGTCCCGAACGAGCCGGAGGTGGCCGAGCATGATCCGCAGATGGCCCTGTACGGCGGGGGAGCGGACGGCATGGAGCTGCCGCGTGCCGCTGCCTCCTCCGCTGCACGCCTCCTGAGACCGGGCGGCTACTTCGTCCTGGAGCACGCCGAGGTGCAGGCCCCCTGGGTCGCCGCCTTCCTGGAGCGGTCAGGCCTGTGGACCGCCGTGACGACGCACCAGGACCTCAGCGGACGCGATCGAGCGACCAGCGCCGTCCTGGCTACCGACAGCACTCCGCCCGACACCACCGGAAAGGCCGCTCCATGACGGCGCCCGCCACCTCCAGCACCCCCGCTTCCACCCCTGCTCCGGACACCGTGGCCGTCGCGGCGGTCACCTACGACCGGCACGAGGAGCTGGCGCAGCTCCTGCGCTCCCTCGCGGCCCAGAGCGCACCGATCGCGACCGTGGCCCTGGTGGACTCGGGAACGAGGCCCGCGGGCGCCGTCGTCGACGCCGCCGACGGCACCATCCACTACCTCCGCTCGGAGGCGAACCTCGGCGGCGCCGGCGGATTCGCCTTCGCGATCCTCGCAGCCATGGCGAGCGGCGCGCAGTGGATCTGGCTCATGGACGACGACGGCCACCCCGAGGACGAGCGCTGCCTCGCCGAGCTGCTGCGTGCGGCGCACGAGCACGATCTCGACATCGTGAGCCCGCTCGTGGCTGCGACGTCGGACCCCTCCCGCCTGTCCTTCAACTTCCGCATCAACGGGTTGCTCACCAACGACCGCGCCACGCTCGAACCCATGGGGTACCTGCCGGACATGGTGCACTTCTTCAACGGGGCCCTCATCCGTGCGGAGGTCTTCGCGAAGATCGGCCTGCCGGACATGAAGTTCTTCATCCGGGGCGACGAGGTGGACTTCCTTGCACGCGTGCGGAAGGCGGGCCTGAAGTACGGGACCCTCGCGACGGTCGCGGTGCGGCACCCGGCCACCTGGACGGAGATGAAGCCGATCTTCGGCGGATTCATCACCCCGGTGATCCCTGAGGGGGACTTCAAGCGGTTCTCCTACTTCCGCAATCGTGCCTACCTCGCCCGCAAGTACCGCAACCTCCGCTGGTTCGGCGCGGACGTCATCGGCTTCCCCTACTACTTCCTCACGCAGCGGGATCTCAGGGGACTGCGCGCCTGGTTCGCGGCGTATTCCGCCGGTTTCCGCGGCAGGGGGTTCGGTCCGCCGCCGAAGGCCTGACCCGGCGCACGCCACCGCCGCCGATGTGCGGAGGCGCGCCCGGCAATGGAAGGATGGACCGGTGACCACCAGCTACGACTGTTCCGATCCCGCCCAGCGCAGCGAGGGGCTCGCCGCCGCCCAGCGCGCGGTCTCCCTCAAGCAGTGCGTCGTCCTGCCCACCGATACCGTCTACGGAATCGGTGCGGACGCCTTCTCGCCGCAGGCGGTCGCCACGCTGCTCGCGTCCAAGGGCCGCGGACGCAACATGCCGCCGCCCGTCCTCATCCCGCGCATCCAGACACTCGACGGCCTCGCCACCGATGTCCACCCGGATGCGCGCAGGCTCGCAGAGGCCTTCTGGCCCGGCGGCCTCACCCTGATCTGCCACGCCCAGCCGTCCCTGACGTGGGACCTCGGAGACACCCTGGGCACCGTGGCCCTCCGCATGCCGGACGACGACGTCGCGCTCGAACTGCTCACGCTGACGGGTCCGCTCGCGGTGTCGTCGGCCAACCGGACGGGGCAGCCCGCTGCCACGACGGCCGACGCCGCCGCCGCCCAGCTCGCCGAGTCGGTCGCCGTCTACCTCGACGCCGGTCCGCGCTCCGCGGCCAATGGAACGGGTTCCACGATCATCGACGCCACGGGCGGGACCCTGCGCGTCGTCCGGCAGGGAACCGTCTCGCTGGAGCGCCTGCGCGAGGTGGTGCCGGGCGTGGTCGGGATCGACGGGGACGGCGCGGACTCCGCCAACACGGCCGACGTGCCGGAGGACTCGGGCAACTGACGCCCGGTCTCGCCTTCCACGCGGCGTCGTTCGCCTACGTCCTCGCCGCCACGGCATCGCCTGTGCCGGCAGCATGGGCCTCCGCGAGCACCTCGCGGATCCGGGCGCCGGGCGCGAGGCCCTGGTCCACGGCCCACCCGGGTACCTGGTCCTGGCCGAACCACATGAGCTCCACGCGGCGTACGTGCCCGTCGAGGCGGCCGCGTAGCAGGGACGAAAGGGCGTAGCCGCCGGTCACGGCGGCCCTGCACAGTGCCGGGGGCAGCGCGCGCGGATGACCGCCCGCGGCCTCGAGGACCGTGCGCACCGTGAGTCCCTCCCAGGGCTGCAGCACGCGGGCGGGAACGGGCCCCTCGTAGCGGCCGAGGGCGAGCACGAGTTCCGCGAGCGTCTCCACCGAGGTGATGGGGGACGGCGCGGTCCCCGGCGACGCGACCGACGCGAGGGGGGAGCGGGCGAGCCGGGCCAGCGCCGCCGTCGTGGGACGGCCCGTGCCCTGCACGGAGGTGGCGCGTACCGTCACGACCGAGAGGGCGGGCTCCCGCACCGCGGTGAGGTCCAGTGCCTGCTCGCCGAGGGCCTTGCTGCGCGAATACGCGGAGAAGGGCTGCACCGTGTCCGTCTCGTCCAGCACCGGTGCGCGGCCCTGCACCGCGGCGCTGCTGAGGTGGACGAGGCGTCGTGCACCGCCGGCGGACGCAGCCCGGGCGAGGACGGCGGGCAGCAGGGCGTTCGCGCCGAGCAGGTCCTTGCCGCCGGCGGCGGAAGGCGTGGCCAGTCCCGCCGCATTGACGACGACGTCGTGTCCCTCGATCGCGGCGGCCAGGGCGGTCGTGTCGGTGCCCAGCGCGGCGTCGAGGAGTGCCTCCGGGGTCCCCGCGGACGTCGTGAGGCGCGGCGCGGGAATCGATCGGGCGTCGATGCCGGCGGAGCGGAGCGCCTGCAGGACCGCCGAGCCGACGAAACCGGACCCGCCGAGGACGAGCCAGCTCATACGGCTCCTCCCGGCCGGGGCGCCGGACCGGGCACGGGCCGGCCGGCCAGGGGCGGTTCGGGCCGCCACCCGGGATCGCGCAGGATGACCCGCGCAGCGCGCCAGCCCCGCCAGATCGAGGACGCGCCTGCGAGCGTGCGTTCGACGGCGACCAGGCGCAGGAGCTCCTTCCCCGCCGTGAGGAGCGTCCCGACGCCGAAGCCCACGCGGTTGTAGCGGCCATGCAGCCGGAGGTATCGGGCGAGGTGCCCGCGGTTCCGCATCCCGCAGAAGCGGGAGAGGTCGCTCGCGTCGTTCAGGTGCCGGACCCCCAGGTCCATCTGGCGCTGCGCTCGTGTCTTCCGCAGCACGAAGGCATCGATGTACGCCACGGGATGCCGCCGGGAGATGAGCCACCCGTAGGTGAGGTCGTCACCGTTGAGGAAGAAGCGCGCGTCGGGCAGGCCGACCTCGCGGACGACATCGGCGGTCACGAGCATGCCCTCGAAGCAGCCCACATTGGTGTGGAAGACCGGCGACGTCGCGAAGACGTCCCCGCGCACGGGCAGATGGACGCCGAGGGACTCGTTGAGGATGTGCTGCCAGAAGAAGGGCTCGCCCGCGGCGTCGTACCGGCGGCCGTGGATGCAGGAGTAGCGGCGCATCCATGGCGCGAAGGACGTCAGGGCGTCGGGGAGGACGACGACGTCGTCGTCCATCAGCCATAGCCAGTCCGCCCCCTCCCCGAGCGCGCGGGAGACGCCCGCGGCGAAACCACCCGAGCCGCCGACGTTCGCCGGGAGGCGGTGCACGATGACCGGCACGGGCAGATCCACGGCCGCGAGCAGGTCCGCCGTGCCATCGGTGCTGGCGTTGTCGACGACCACGATGCCGGCCGGCGCCGGATCGAGATGCGCGACGGAGTCGAGGAGCTGCCGCAGATGGGAGGCCCGATTGAAGGTGGTGATGACGATGAACACGCGCGATGAGCCGGCGTCGGGGACGTGCAACGTGTTCCTTCCGGGCCGCGCCAGGGCAGTGGGCAACGGGCCCGGCACAGGCGGTGCAGTTAGTATTCTCGGGTAATAGCAGTCTATTACACCGTGTTCGGGCCCCTGCCTGGCCAGACCTGGTCCTGCCGGTGCCGTGGTCTTCCCGGCGGCGGCAGATGGGGTGCGGACGCGGTGGCAGCCTGCATGACACGGTTAGGAATCATGGGAATCACCGAAGGCCGGGCCTCCGCCCGGACACAAGGCTCCACGGCCGCAGCCCCTCCCGGCGACAAGCCGGCGATCTGGCTGTGGTCGCAGTACCTGCTCGACGCCGCCGCCTGGATCGTGGCCATCCTCCTCGCGCTGATCCTGCGCTACGAACTGCTGGTCAAGGAAGTGAACGTCCCCGGCATCGCCGCCTTCTGCGCCGTGGCCGTCGTGGCCCAGCTCGTGGTGGGACTGAGCTTCGCCCTCTACCGCGGCAGGTACAGCTTCGGCAGCTTCCACGAGGCGAAGCTGCTGGTCATCGTCGCCGTGCTCGTCGCCGTGATCCTCGTGCTCGTCAGCGTCGCCTTCTTCACCGTCATCGAGGTGCCCCGCAGCATCGGCATCATCGCCTTCCCCTTCGCCTGCATGTTCCTCGCCGCCACGCGCTACCTCAAGCGCATGTACGTCGAGAGCAAGGCCAAGCCGGGGGAGGATGCCCAGCGCACGCTCATCTACGGCGCCGGGTTCCTCGGGAATTCGCTCGTGACCCGCATGATGCAGGACCCGGAATCGCCGTACTTCCCGGTCGGCCTGATCGACGACGACCCCGCGAAGAAGCACCTCCGGCTGTCCACCGTGCCTGTCCTCGGCCGGATCGACGACCTGCGGGAGGTCGCCGCGCGGACGCAGGCCTCGGTCCTCGTCATCGCCTTCGCCGAGGTGGAGGCGGCCCAGGTCCGCCGTGTCTCGGACCTCGTGGCGGGGCTCAACATCAAGGTGCTCGTCCTGCCGCCGCTGCGGGACATGCTCGGCGCCGCGGGTGCGGCGATCGCCGACTTCCGCGAGGTCGCCGTCGAGGACCTCATCGGGCGGCGTCCCGTGGACATCCACCCCGACGAGGTGGCCGGCTACGTCAAGGGCAGACGCGTACTGGTCACCGGAGCCGGCGGCTCGATCGGGTCCGAACTGTGCCGCCAGCTCTCTGCCTTCGAGCCCGCGGAACTCATCATGCTCGACCGCGACGAGACCGGCCTCCAGTCCACGCAGATCTCGCTCACGGGGCGCGGCCTGCTGACGGGGCGCGATACGGTGCTCGCCGACATCCGGGACGCCGACGCCCTGCTGAACATCTTCGAGGACCGCAGGCCGCAGGTTGTGTTCCACGCGGCCGCCCTCAAGCACGTGTCACTGCTCGAGCAGTACCCCGAGGAGGCCTGGAAGACGAACGTCCAGGGGTCGCTCAACGTCCTGCGCGCGTCAGCGGCCGTCGGTGTCACGAGTTTCGTCAACATCTCGACGGACAAGGCGGCCGATCCCACGAGCGTCCTCGGCCACTCGAAGCGCGTCGCGGAGAAGCTCACGTCCTGGCACGCGGAGCGGACGGGCCAGCGGTACGTGTCGGTGCGCTTCGGCAACGTCATCGGCAGCCGCGGCTCCATGCTGCCCCTCTTCACCGAGCAGATCCGCAACGGCGGTCCCATCACGGTGACCGATCCCGAGGTCACGCGCTTCTTCATGACCATCCCCGAAGCCTGCCAGCTCGTGGTCCAGGCGGGGGCGATCGGCAGGGGAGGGGAGGTGCTGATCCTCGACATGGGCGAGCCCGTCAGGATCCTCGACGTCGCCCAGCGCATGATCGCGATGTCCGGCAAGGACATCGACATCGTCTTCACGGGCCTGCGCCCGGGCGAGAAGATGCACGAGGATCTCATGGGCGCGGGGGAGGACGATTCCCGTCCGCTGCATCCCAAGATCTCGCACACCTCGGTGGCGCCGCTCGACCCCCAGCAGCTCAGCCTGCAGGAGTGGAAGGCGGAGGGCGGGTTCGACCACGGCCGGCGGGGCATCTCCCCGGGTCCGGGCTCGGCCGGCGATGGGCATGCCGCCGCTCCCGCCGCGCACGCAGCCTCGCGCGTCGGAGGACCGACGTCGTGAACGGACTCCTCGTCCTCGTCGGGCTCACCGCACTCGGCCTGTCGCTCGCGCTGCCCGTCGTCGTGAAGCCCGTGCTGAAGCGCCTGGGCGTCATCGACATCCCGAACAGCCGGTCCTCGCACAGCACCGTCGTCATCCGCGGCATGGGCGTCGCGGTCGCGGTGGCGATCCTCGTGGCGCTCGTCCTCTCCCTCGCCACGGGCCTGGTCGCCGTCGACCGGTCGCTCATCCTGATCATCGTCTGCATGGTCGGGGCCTCCGCGACCCTAGGGTGGATCGAGGACTTCCGCGGCATCTCGGTCAGGGTCCGTGCCTCGGCGCAGCTCCTGGTGGGGACCATCGGCACGGCCGCCCTCGCCACCACCATCGACGACAGCAGCTACTGGTGGGTCCCCATCGGTGCCATCGCCGTCGCCACCTACATCAATGCGGCCAACTTCATGGACGGCATCAACGGGATCTCGGGGATGCACGGCGTCGTCGTGGGTGCCTTCTACTCCGTCGCGGGCGTGCTCAGCGACCAGTTGTGGCTGACGGTCGCCGGGCTGGTGGTGGCCGCCGCCTTCGCCGGTTTCCTGCCCTGGAACCTCGGCAGGGGCTTCGTCTTCCTCGGCGATGTGGGCAGCTACCTGCTCGGCGCGTCCATCGCCGCGATCGCGGTCACGGGCCTGCTGGCGGGGGTCTACCTCGAGTACCTGCTCTCACCGGTCCTGATCTACCTCGCGGACACCTTCACCACGTTCCTGCGCAGGGCGCGCCGGGGCGAGCGCCTCTACACCGCCCACCGGCAGCACGTGTACCAGCGGCTGACCGACACGGGCCTGGGCCACGTGCAGGTCTCGATCTTCGTCAGCGTCCTGTCCGTGCTGACGGGCGCGGCGGGCTTCGTGCTCGCCACCGCACCGGCGCCCCTCGCCGTCTCCGCGTCCCTCTTCGCAGCCGTCGTCGTCGCCCTGTACCTCTACTCGCCGCGGATCTTCCGCGCACTCGCACGCCGCCGGGCCGCAGCGGACGCCTGACCACCGGCGCCGCGTCTTCGCGGTGCTGTAGAATTTCAGGCGCCGGGTACGACTGGTCCAGTCCCGCTGTCCCCGGCTCCAGCCCTCGCGACGCCGTCGACGAAGGACCAGCAGGGCGCCGCCCGGCGCAGCGACAGAGCGGACAGCACGTGCCACGACCGGAGCGCCCGGCCACCGGAGCCCACCCGAACCTCGTCCAGGCGTCGGGTGCCACCGAGTCACCCTGGCTGGGGATCCTCGGCAGGAGCGCGGCAGCGGGCGGGGTGCTCGCACTGGTGCTCGCCGCCGCGGCCGCGCTGGCCACCTCGCCTCCTGCGGGCCTGAGCGTCCTGTTCGGCGCTGTCCTCGTGATGGCCTTCTTCGGTATCAGCCTCCTGATCGGCCACTTCACCGGCAGGACCAATCCCTCCGGCGCGCTCGGGCTCTTCGCCGTCACGTACGCGATCAAGGTCGTCGGATTCGCGGCCGTCCTGTTCTTCCTCGGGACCCCGGGCTGGCTCGACCGCACCTGGTTCTTCACCGGGGCCCTCGCGACCGTCATCGCCTGGCAGGTCGCGGAGGTCGCGGCCTTCTCGCGCCTGCGGACACCCCTGTACGACGACGCACCGGGCGGGCCGCCGCCCGCCGCGGCGGTCGAGCGCCGATCGGAAGGATCCTGACATGCCCACCACCGCCGACGGTCCGGACAGGACCTCCGCGACGGCTCCGCAGCCGGGCGACGCCCGCTTCTCCAACGGCGGATACAACGCGGGGATGGCCGTCTTCAGCTACATGATTGGCGGGATCCTGGTGTGGAGTTTGATAGGCTGGGGGCTGGATAATCTCCTCGACACGCGCTGGTTGGTGCTGGCGGGAGCGTTCTTAGGTGCAGCAGGGGGTTTCTACCTCTCCCACATGCACCACCTCACCCGGAACCACACCCCGAATCCGCCTGGCGGATCCCGGGGCACGCCCGGTTCCGAGGCCGAACCCGAGTGAATCCTCACAACTTAACGAGTCGGACCAGTTCCACTGCGACCGAACAGATCTTGCCCAACGATGGACACTGCAGAGAGGAAACGCGTTGATCGCGCTTGCGCTCCCGGCCGCAACTACCGAAGAGGGATTCGTAGCCCCGACGATCGAGGACACCCACTATCGGGACATCCTTCCGTGGGGCGGCGAGTACGGCGTCCTGCTGGACCCCGGATTCGGGAAGCAGATGCTGCTGACCATCCTCTCGGTCATCCTCATCGCGACCTTCTTCCTGGTCGCGTCCCGCCGCCGACAGCTGGTCCCCGGCAAGCTGCAGTTCCTCGGCGAGTCCGCGTACGGATTCGTCCGCAACTCCATCGGCAAGGACATCATCGGCGGACGCGAGTTCCTCCGCTACGTGCCCTGGCTCTTCACCGCCTTCTTCTTCGTGCTGGTGAACAACATCTTCGGGGCCATCCCGTTCCTGCAGCTGCCGACGTTCTCCCACCCGGGCAGCGCCTACGGCATCGCGGCCATCTTCTTCTTCCTCTGGGTCGGTATCGGCCTCAAGAAGCACGGTATCCGCTACTTCAAGCTGGCCGTGGTGCCCTCCGGTGTCCCGTGGTACATCCTCCTGATCGTGGTGCCGATCGAGATCATCTCGAACTTCATCGTCCGCCCGGTCACCCACTCGCTGCGACTCTTCGCGACGATGCTCGCAGGACACCTCATCGTGACCCTCGCCGGCTCGGCCATCGAGTACATGGTCTCCACGGGGAACATCCTCCTGCAGGGTACGAGCGTGCTGGTCCTCGTCGGATCCGTCGCGATGTACATGCTCGAGGCCCTGATCATGATCCTCCAGGCCTACGTCTTCACGCTGCTCGCCGCGATCTACATCGAAGGCGCGCTGCACGCCGACGCCCACTGATTCACACACGTCTTCCCCGTCGGGGATGATCCCAAACAACCTGTCGCAGCAAAGCGGCATCTTGAAAGGAACACAATGGAAGTACAGGGTAGCCTCAACCTCGTTGGATACGGTCTCTCCGCAATCGGCGGTGGTATCGGTGTCGGCCTCGTCTTCGCGGCCTACATCAATGGCGTAGCTCGCCAGCCTGAGGCACAGCGTGTCCTCCAGCCCATCGCCTTCCTCGGCCTGGCGCTGACCGAAGCCCTCGCGATCCTGGGCCTCGTCTTCGCCTTCGTCATCGGCGCCTGATCCAGCCGCTCCGACCGACCGAAGACCAGTTGAAGAAAGACGGGTGAAAAATGCTTAACGCAGCGATTATGGCGGCGGAAGAGGGATCGAACCCTCTGATCCCGAACCTATGGGAACTGCTGGTGACCGTTGTCGGCTTCGCCGTCCTGCTGTTCATCGTCTTCAAGTACGTCATGCCGGCGTTCGAGAAGACGTTCGCAGAGCGTACCGAGGCGATCGAAGGCGGTATCGCCAAGGCCGAGGCCGCACAGGCCGAAGCCAACGCGGCACTCGACGAGTACAAGCAGCAGCTTGTGGACGCTCGCACCGAGGCCAACCGCATCCGCGAGGAAGCCCGCGCCGAAGGTGCGCAGATCCTTGCGGACCTCAAGGAGAAGGCCGCTGCCGAGTCGGCACGCATCACGGAGCAGGCCCACGTGCAGATCGAGGCCGAGCGCCAGGCCGCCGTGGTCTCGCTCCGCGCCGAGGTCGGCACGCTGGCGACGGACCTCGCGAGCCGGATCGTCGGGGAGTCCCTCGCCGACGACGCCCGTTCCTCACGGGTCATCGACCGCTTCCTCGCCGACCTCGAGACCTCGTCGCAGAGCGCAGGTGCAGCGAAGTAATGGCAGGAGTATCGAGCCTCTCGCTGGCAACGGTCCGTGAAGGACTCGAGTCCCGACTGCCGGGCGCAACCCTGGCCCTCGCCGAGGACCTGTTCGGCGTGCTGGCGATCCTGGACAGCAATGCCGGGCTCCGCCGGGCGCTGACGGATCCGTCGCGCACCGGCAAGGACAAGGCCGTGCTGGTCGATCAGCTGATCTCCGGTCGCGTGTCTCCCGAAGCCGCCGGCGTGGTCCGTGACCTCGTCAGCGAGCGCTGGGGCAATGCTCGGGACATCGGTGACGCGCTGGAGACCCTCGCGGCGACCGTGGTCATCTCGGTCGCCGAGCAGGGCCGCGGTGTGGAGGGCTTGGAGCAGCTCGAGAACGAGCTGTACTCCTTCATCCAGGTGGTCGCCTCGAACCACGCCCTGCAGAGGGCGCTGTCGGAAGCACAAGCCACCCCTGAGTCGAAGGTCGCACTCGGCCTGAAGCTCGTTCCGCAGGCGGGCGCCGCCGGCAGGCTCCTCATCGCCCAGGCCGTGCGGGCGCCGCGCGGACTGAAGCCCGCAGCCCTCGTGCAGCGGTTCCTGGAACTGGTCGCAGCGCGCCAGCAGCGCTGGATCGCCGACGTCAGCGTCACCCGTCCGCTGACGGCGAGCCAGTTCGAACGTCTCGAGTCCGGGCTGAACGCCATGTACGGCCGCGAGCTCAAGGTCAACGTGAAGGTCGACCCCTCACTCATCGGTGGAGTCCGGGTGAGCGTCGGAGACGAGATGGTCGACTCCACCGTGATCACGCGCTTGTCCGAACTCCGCCGCAAGCTGGCGGGCTAGGCGCACGCGCTTGTCGACACCCGAGTTCCACCCACTGAATCACACACCGGTCGCCACGCATCCCAAGGTGACCACAACACAGGAGAGCAGGGACTGAGATGGCCGAATTGACCATCAACGCCGAAGACGTCCGTAGTGCGTTGAACGATTTTGCGGCGTCCTACGAGCCCGGAAACGCGGAGCGCGTCGAAGTCGGCCGCGTGACCACCGCCAGCGACGGCATCGCCCGTGTCGAGGGTCTTCCCTCCGTCATGGCCAACGAGCTGCTGCGGTTCGAGGACGGCACGCTCGGACTCGCCCAGAACCTCGACACCCGTGAAATCGGCGTCGTCGTCCTTGGTGACTACAACGGGATCGAAGAAGGCCAGGAAGTGCACCGCACGGGGGAGATTCTCTCCGTTCCCGTCGGTGACGCCTTCCTCGGCCGCGTCGTCGACCCCCTGGGCCAGCCCATCGACGACCTCGGCGAGATCGTCGCCGAAGGCCGCCGTGCGCTCGAGACCCAGGCTCCCGGCGTCACGCAGCGCAAGTCGGTGCACGAGCCGATGCAGACCGGCCTCAAGGCCATCGACGCGATGATCCCGATCGGTCGCGGCCAGCGCCAGCTCATCATCGGTGACCGCCAGACCGGCAAGACCGCCATCGCCGTCGACACGATCATCAACCAGAAGGCCAACTGGGCTTCCGGTGACGTGAACAAGCAGGTCCGCTGCATCTACGTCGCGATCGGCCAGAAGGCATCGACGATCGCAGCCGTCCGCCAGACCCTCGAGGACAAGGGTGCGCTGGAGTACACGACCATCGTCGCGTCCCCCGCCTCCGACCCCGCGGGCTTCAAGTACCTCGCTCCGTACGCCGGCTCGGCCATCGGCCAGCACTGGATGTACGGCGGCAAGCACGTCCTCATCGTGTTCGACGACCTGTCGAAGCAGGCAGAGGCCTACCGTGCGGTATCGCTGCTGCTGCGCCGTCCGCCGGGACGCGAAGCCTACCCGGGCGACGTGTTCTACCTGCACTCCCGCCTCCTAGAGCGTTGCGCCAAGCTCTCCGACGAGCTCGGAGCAGGCTCGATGACGGGCCTGCCGCTCATCGAGACGAAGGCGAACGACGTGTCGGCCTACATCCCGACCAACGTCATCTCGATCACCGACGGCCAGATCTTCCTGCAGTCGGACCTCTTCAACGCCAACCAGCGTCCCGCCGTGGACGTCGGTGTGTCGGTGTCCCGCGTCGGCGGTGCCGCACAGGTGAAGTCGATGAAGAAGGTCTCCGGAACCTTGAAGCTCGACCTCGCGCAGTACCGCGACATGCAGGCGTTCGCGATGTTCGCGTCCGACCTGGATGCGGCATCACGCCAGCAGCTGACCCGCGGCGCACGGCTCATGGAACTGCTCAAGCAGGGCCAGTACTCGCCGATGCCGGTGGAGCAGCAGGTCGTGTCCATCTGGGCCGGCACGAACGGTTACCTCGATGACGTACCCGTCGAGGACATAAACCGTTTCGAGACGGAGTTCCTGGAGCACCTCGGCCACAAGTCGCAGGTCCTCACGACCCTCGCCCAGACGGGCAAGCTCGAGGACTCGACGGCGGACGAGCTGAAGACGCAGATCACCGGCTTCAAGCAGGGCTTCTTCGGAGTCGGCGCCAGCGGCTTCGGCGCAGGCCACGAGGAGCACGCGGCGATCGACGCCGATTCGGTCGAGCAGGAAAAGATCGTTCGACAGAAGCGCTAGAGGTACTGCAGCCGGGAGGGGCGCCGCCCCTCCCGGCCCGCAGCACCCTGGCCTGATCGCTTCCCGCAGCGGGAGCGAAGGAAAGGACAAGAATGGGAGCCCAGATCCGGGTCTACCGCCAGAAGATCGCCTCGACCACGTCGACGCGGAAGATCTTCAAGGCGATGGAACTGATCGCGACTTCTCGCATCGGCAAGGCGCGCACGCGTGTCGCAGCGGCACTGCCGTACGCCAACGCGATCACCCGCGCCGTGTCGGCCGTATCGTCGCAGTCGGAGATCGACCACCCCCTGACCACCGAGCGCGGTCAGGTACGGCGCGCTGCCGTGCTGGTGCTGTCGTCCGACCGCGGCCTCGCGGGTTCGTACTCGGCCAGCGCCCTCAAGCAGGCGGAGGGTCTCTTCGAGACCCTCCGGTCCGAGGGCAAGGAGATCCAGTCGTACCTGATCGGCCGCAAGGCCCAGTCGTACTTCGACTTCCGCGGCCGGGACTACGAGAAGGTCTGGACCGGTGGCACCGATGCTCCCGAGTTCGAGACAGCACGCGAGGTGGGTGAAGCCCTCCTGTCCACCTTCCTGAAGGACTACGAGGACGGCGGCGTGGACGAGATCCACGTGGTCTACACGAAGTTCCGCTCCATGGTCGTGCAGGAGCCGTCGGTCATGCGGCTGCTCCCGCTCGAGGTCGTGGACGAGGAAGTGCCGCAGGACGGCGAGCTGCTCCCGCTCTACGAGTACGAGCCGGAGCCCGAGCAGGTCCTGGACGCGCTGCTGCCGAGGTACATCGAGTCGCGCATCTTCGCGGCCATGCTCCAGGCTGCGGCGAGCGAGCTCGCTGCGCGCCAGCGGGCCATGAAGTCCGCGGGTGACAACGCCACGGAACTCATCAAGAAGTACACGCGCCTGCGCAACACCGCCCGCCAGGCGGAGATCACCCAGGAGCTCTCGGAGATCGTGGCCGGCGCGGATGCGCTGAACGCCTCCTGACACCCCCATCCGGGTCCTCGTGGGCGCGGGTGCACAGCTAGACTTAGTTCCACGCCATCTACGTAAATGAAGTGAGAGAGATGACTGCCCAGACTGTTGAACACGGTACGGACTCAGTTGCCCCCGGCGCCACCGGCCGTATTGCACGTGTCATCGGCCCGGTTGTCGACGTCGAGTTCCCGGCCGACGCAATCCCCGCAATGTACAACGCCCTCACCACCGAGATCACTCTCAACGGTGAGACCCGCCTGATCACGTTCGAGACCTCGCAGCACCTGGGCGACAACCTCGTCCGCGCGATCTCCCTGCAGGCCACCGACGGACTCGTCCGCGGCACCGTGGTCCAGGACACCGGAGCGGCGATCTCCGTCCCCGTGGGCGACGGCGTCAAGGGCCACATCTTCAACGTCCTGGGCAAGCCCCTCGACGTCGACGAGTCCGCACTCGAGATCACCGAGCGCTGGCCCATCCACCGCAAGGCTCCGAGCTTCGCGTCGCTCGAGGGCTCGACGGAGATGCTCGAGACCGGCATCAAGGTCATCGACCTCCTCACCCCCTACATCAAGGGTGGAAAGATCGGCCTGTTCGGTGGCGCCGGTGTCGGCAAGACCGTGCTCATCCAGGAGATGATCACGCGTGTCGCGCGCAACTTCGGTGGCACCTCGGTGTTCGCCGGTGTCGGCGAGCGTACCCGCGAGGGCAACGACCTCTGGGTCGAGATGGAAGAGGCCGGCGTCCTCAAGGACACCGCCCTCGTGTTCGGCCAGATGGACGAGCCGCCGGGAACGCGCCTCCGCGTGGCCCTCTCGGCCCTGACCATGGCGGAGTACTTCCGCGATGTCCAGAACCAGGACGTGCTGCTCTTCATCGACAACATCTTCCGGTTCACGCAGGCAGGTTCGGAGGTGTCGACCCTTCTGGGCCGCATGCCGTCCGCCGTGGGCTACCAGCCGAACCTCGCCGACGAGATGGGCCTCCTCCAGGAGCGCATCACCTCGACGAAGGGCCACTCGATCACGTCGATGCAGGCGATCTACGTGCCTGCGGACGACTACACCGACCCGGCTCCGGCCACCACCTTCGCGCACCTCGATGCGACCACCGAGCTCTCCCGCGAGATCGCGTCCCGTGGCCTGTACCCGGCCGTGGACCCGCTGGCGTCGACCTCGCGCATCCTGGATCCGCAGTACATCGGCCACGACCACTACAACACGGCCGTGCGCGTGAAGCAGATCCTGCAGAAGAACAAGGAGCTGCAGGACATCATCGCGATCCTCGGTATCGACGAGCTCAGCGAAGAGGACAAGGTCGTCGTCGCCCGTGCGCGCCGCATCCAGCAGTTCCTCTCGCAGAACACCTACACCGCCAAGCAGTTCACCGGCGTCGAGGGCTCGACGGTCTCCATCAAGGACACCATCGAGGGCTTCGCGGCGATCTGCAACGGCGACCTCGACCACATCGCGGAGCAGGCGTTCTTCAACGTCGGCGGACTCGATGACGTCGAGCGCCAGTGGGCCAAGATCCAAGAGCAGACCGGTAAGTAGCGCCGATGGCGACGAACGGCGAACTCGAGGTCGAAATCGTCGCGGCCGACCACTTCGTGTGGTCGGGCGCGGCGCGCACCGTCAACGCACGCACGGCCAACGGGCAGATCGGTATCCTCCCGGGCCACGCCCCCATCCTCGCGATCCTCGAGGCGGGGGAGCTCTCGGTGGAGCCGGTCAACGGCGAACGCCTGGTGGTCGGTGTGGATGGCGGTTTCTTCTCGGTCGACTCCAACCGTGTCGTGATCGTGGCGGACAACGCCAAGGTCGGCGGTTCGGTGACTCCGGAATCCGTCTAGGATCCTCGGCATGGAGGCACTGGGTGTGACGTTCATCTGCCTTGCGGTCGTCTTCGGCCTGCTCGTGCTCGTGATCGGCGCATTCCTCCTCCGGCGCTATCAGCTCAACCGTGCCCTCGGCACCTTCGACGCCTCCATCCGCCTCCCTCCCAAGGGCTGGCGGGTGGGGGTTTGTCGTTATACGGACAAGAACCTCGAGTGGCTCAGCCTCCTCTCGCTGAGCCCCATCCCCAGGTTCCGCTTCCTGCGCAGCTCGCTCGAGGTCGAGGGCTGGCGTGCGCCCACCGAGGCGGAGCGTGTCCGGATCCAGCCGGGGGCGATCATCGTCCAGCTGGCCTACGAGGGCGAGCCGTTCGACCTCGCCATGAAGTACGACGTCTATGCGGGCCTCTCCTCGTGGATCGAGGCCGGTCCGGTGATCGGTATCGGCACCTGGCGCTGACCACCGGTCGGGATGCGGGGGAGCCGGTCAGCCCCTCCTAGGATTCGATCGGCCGGATCCAGGTCCCGCCGCGCAGGACCCCCTTGAGCTCGAGCTCGGGTGACACCACGACGGCGTCAGCACGCAGCCCGCTGCGGAGGCTGCCCACCTCGTCGGCCAGGCCCAGGACGACGGCAGGAACCGCGGTCGCGGCGCGGACGGCGTCGACCACCCCCACTCCCGCTGCCATGGTGCAGCGCACGACGTCGAGGAGGCTCCCGGCGCCGCCGGCGAGAGCGCCACCCTGCAGCAGGACGGCCGCGCCGTCGATGACGGTGACCTCCCTGTGCCCGAGCCTGTAGGTGCCGGAGGCACGGCCCGCCGCGGCGGTCGAGTCGCTGACCAGGCAGATGTTCTCGGAGCCCGCGATCGTGAAGGCCATCCGGACGGTCTCCGGGTGCAGGTGGACGTTGTCCGCGATGAGTTCGACGGCGATCTCGCCGGCCCGCGCCCGCTGCAGGAGCAGGGGGGCCGGGCCGGGCGAGCGGTGATGGATCACCGGCATCGCATTGAACAGGTGTGTCGCCGTCGGCCGTCCACTGAAACCCGCGAAGCCGGTCGAGGCCAGTTCCTCGTTGATGAGGTCCAGGGCGGCGCCCGTCTCCTCGGTGGTGCTGTCCGTGTGCCCGATGGAGGGGATCACCCCGTGCATCACGAGCTCGTAGACGAGGACGTCGCTCCCCGGCAGTTCGGGGGCGTAGGTCATCGAGGCGAGGCGCCCCCGGGCCGCGGTGACGAGGCGGGAGACGTCCTCCTGCGTGGGCAGGATCAGGAAAGCGGGATCGTGGGCGCCGTTGCGCTGCTTCGACAGGAAGGGCCCCTCGGCGTGGATGCCCGCGATCAGCCCTGCGTCCGCGGCCGCCGCGAGCCTGCCGAAGGCCGCCTCGAGGTCCTCGAGCGGTGCCGCGCAGGTGCTGGCGAGAACCGTCGTCGACCCGCTGCGGTGCAGGTGCGCCGCGGCCGCCTCGATGTCCGCGACCGAGCCCGAGGTGAAGTCGCCTCCGCCGGCACCGTGGCAGTGCAGGTCGATGAGGCCCGGCAGGATGAGGTAGCCCTCGGGCAGCTGCTCCGAGGGCGCGCGTCCGTGCGACGCCCCGGCCTCGGTGATGCGCGAGCCCTCCCACCGTAGGACGCCGTCCTCGACGATCCCCGCATCGGTCACCATTCGTCCGGACAGGGCACGGGGCGTTCCGCTGGAGAGGGCCATGGTCCGATTCTAGGGGGCCGGAGGGCAGGCCCCTAGGGGCCTGCCTAGAAGAGGCGGGACGCGCTGTCGTCGACGCCGCGCATGGCGTCGTAGTCCAGTGTGAGGCAGTCGATGCCGCGGTCCGTGGCGAGGACCCGGGCCTGCGGCTTGATCTGCTGGGCGGCGAAGACCCCGCGGACCGGCGACATGATGGGATCCCGGTTGAGCAGTTCGAGGTAGCGGGTGAGCTGCTCGACGCCGTCGATGTCGCCGCGCCGCTTGAGCTCGATCGCGACGGTGCGGCCTTCCGCGTCCCGCGCGAGGATGTCGACGGGACCGATCGCGGTCATGTACTCGCGCCTGATCAGCGTGAAGCCCGCGCCGAGGAGTTCGATCTGCTCGGCGAGGAGCCGCTGGAGGTCCGCTTCGACGCCGTCCTTCACGAGCCCGGGATCCACGCCGAGGTCGTGGGACGAGTCGTGCAGGTGCTCGCGGATGCTGATCACGAGCTTGTCGTCGCTCTTGGCATGCTGCACGGTCCAGACCTCGGTGACGCCCTCGGCGCGGTCGGCGTCGTCGGGCTGGCTCACGCGCAGGGAAGCGGGCGGGCTCATCCAGTTCAGCGGCTTGTAGGACCCGCCGTCGGAATGCACGAGGACGGAGCCGTCCGACTTCACCATGAGGAGCCGGGTGGCCAGCGGGAGATGCGCCCGGAGGCGGCCGATGTAATCGACGGAGCAGCGGGCAATGACAAGACGCACGACGAAGACTCTACCGGCCGGGACGCCGGACCCGTGAGCGGCGGGCGGCGGTGCGTCCTCGGGGCGGCGGATCGGGCAGACTGGAGGGATGCCCCGATCCAACCGTCCGAACCGCCCCCGCGGGTCCTCCCGACCCAAGTGGACGGCGCCGCCCGAGGTGGACCTCGAGCGGGCGCGCGCGGGGCTTCCGCTGCGCGAGTCGGCTCCCGACGGCGAGTGGTCGGTGCGCCGCATCACCGAGCGGAATGCGGCCAAGACCTACACGTGTCCCGGATGCAGTTCGTCCATCCTGCCCGGAATCGCCCACCTCGTGGTGTGGCGGGAGGATTCGCTGTTCGGCCCCGAGACGGCCCTCGCCGACCGGAGGCACTGGCATGTGCGGTGCTGGCAGACCAGGAGCTTCCGCTACTGAGGACGGAGCGGCAGGCTCGGCCCCACCTAGACTGGTCCCATGGCCAGCGATTCCCCCGACTACACCTTCACGACCAGCGACGAGGAGATCGAGATCCGCGCGTCGACGGTGCTCCCGGCCGATCGCCGGAACATCGAACTGCGGACCGCGGACGGTCTGACCCTCGTGGGCGAGTTCGCGGCTCCCGAGGGGCGGACGCCGAAGGCTACCCTCGTGACGCTGCACCCGCTGCCGACGCACGGCGGCTTCATGGATTCACACGTGTACAAGAAGGCCTCCTTCCGGCTGCCGGCGCTGGCGGACATCGCCGTGCTGCGCTTCAACACGCGCGGCACCTGCTCGCCCCGCGGCTGCAGCGAAGGGACGTTCGACGGCGGTGACGCCGAGCGCCTCGACCTGCAGGCCGCGGTCGACTGGGCCGTGGCACAGGGGCTCCACCACATCTGGCTGGTCGGCTGGTCCTTCGGCACCGAGCTGTGCCTGAAGTACGGGGCGCAGGACCCGGTGGCGGAACTCATCGAGGGCGCGATCCTGCTCTCGCCCCCGCTGCACCGCGCCGGCGATGCCGATCTCGACGCGTGGGCCTCCAGCGGACTCCCGCTCAAGGTGCTCGTGCCCGAGTTCGACGACTACCTCGTGCCGCAGGAGGCGGAGGACCGGTTCTCGCGCATACCGCAGGCCGACGTGACGGGGATCGACGGGGCGAAGCACCTCTGGGTCGGGGAGAAGTACGCGGCCCGTGCGCTCGACGAGATCGTCGGCGTCGTGCGGCCCGAGGTGGACCTGCCGCTCCCGTCCACATGGACGGGACCGGCCGCCGTCGCCCCGTCACCGCTGGCGGCGGGCTGAGCGCCGGACGCCGCTACTGGCTGTCCTGGCGCGCGATGAAGACTTCCTTGAGCAGGAGCATCACGGCCGCGGCCGTCGGGATGGCGATCAGCGCTCCGAGGACCCCGAGGAGGCTGCCGCCCGCGATCACGGCGATCACCGCGACGGCACCGGGGACCGCGACGGCACGCTGCATGATGCGCGGCGAGATGAAGTACGCCTCGAACTGCAGGTAGGCCACGTACGGGATGGCGAACAGCAGGGCGGTGTGCCAGCCCACCGTCAGGGCGATCAGGGTGACGAGGACGGCGGCGATGGTCCCGCCGACCAGCGGGATGAAGGCCAGCAGTGCGACGACGAACGCCAGCAGCACCGAGAACGGGACGTCCGCGATGGACATCACGATGAACGCGAACGAGCCGTTCAGCAGGGCGACGCAGGCCTGCCCGATCACGTACATGCCGACGCTGCGGGTGATCTCCTCCGACAGCACCTCGACGCGCGGCCGGCGCGAGCGCGGGGCCAGCCGGTAGGCCCACTTCTTCATCCCCGGCAGGGATGCGAGGAAGTAGAGGGCGAGGACCAGGATCACCAGTGCTCCGAACAGTCCGTTGACGATCACCGTCCCCACACCGAGGACGCCGCCGAAGATGCCGCCCACGGCCTCGCTGTTGGTGAAGAACTTGTCGATCTCGGAGGTCACGCGCTCCCGCACCTGGAACTGCTGGTCGACGGTCGTGAAGAACTCGGAGTTGAGGAAGCTGTCCGCATAGCCCGGTGCGCGGTCGATGATCTGGGAGGTCTGGCTCACGATCGTCGGGATCAGCAGCGCGAAGAACCCGACCACGATCCCCACCAGGATCAGGAGGGACACCGCGATGCCGGCCGGCCTCGGCACCTGCTTCGTCTCGAGCCAGCGGACGATCGGGTCGAGGCCGAGCGCGATGAAGAGGGCCGCCCCGATCCACACCAGCAGCTGGCCCACGTTGGTGATGATGAAGAAGGCCAGGAGCGCCAGGCCCACACCGACACTCATCATGAACCCGAAGTGGATGGGGTGGGCCCTCATGCTCCTCGGGTACGCACCGCCGAACTTGAGGCGTTCGTCGGCGAGCGACACCTCCGGATCGACGGCCACCGGGTCGGGCTCACGGTCCGGGGGGAACTCGAAACGCGGACGGGGCTGCGCGGTGGGGAGCGATCGCCGCGCGAGCGTGAAGAGGGACCGCAGGGTCGAGGGCGGCGGCGTCACGCCCGTCGGCCGTTCGGCGGAGGGCTGCCCTTCGTCGCTGGTCCCCTCGGCCTCGGGCCGCGGGAGCGGCTGATCGAGCGGGACGTCCTGGTGGTCTGTCAACGAGGAGCTCTGCTTTCGGCCGTGCGGTGACTGGTCCGCGGGTGGTCCAACTAGCGAAACCCTAACAGCCGGGGGGAGGGCGGCGACGCTCCTGGCGGGCGGCACCCCGGGCGGCCGTGTGGACGCCGTCGTCCCGCCGGTCCTGGAGCGAGGCGCGGCGCCGCGCCGATCACCCCGGACGAACTTCGTTACCATTGGGTGACTATTCCTGAGCAGTTCCCGCAGCGGCATGCCCTGCTGCGGGCCATCAGAGCGGAAGGGGCCACGCGGTCCGCCGTGACGGACGACGATAGGCAGCCAGTGCGTGGAAAGACAGCAGTAGCGATCATCGTGGCAGGTCTCCTGCTGATGCTTCTCGGCATCGGGCAGCGGACCGTCTGGGCTCCCGCCGAGACGGTGACCGCACGTGTCGCGCAGGACGCGCGGTCGGGGCCCGTCACCGTGATCGAGTCAGGCTCGCGGGGCGACGCCGACGGGTCGGTCGAGGTGACCGTCGAGGCCGAGGGTCCCTTCACCCTCGCGGTCGGGCGGGCATCGGACGTCGAGGCGTGGGTCGGTGACGCCGCCCACCTCAGCGTGAACGGCGTGAGCGAGGACGCGCTGTCCTCCGAGTACTCCGAGGGCGAGGACACCGTCCCCGATCCCAGCGGGAGCGATCTCTGGACCACCGAGGAGCCGGGCGACGGGACGCTGACCTACCGGTGGAGCGAACCCGTGGAGGGGGACTGGTCGATCCTGCTCGCAGGCGACGGCCAGGCGCCGGCTCCCACGCAGGTGTCCATCACCCGACCGAACGACCAGTCCACCCCGTTCGCCCTGCCGTTGATCATCGGCGGCGCGCTCGTCGTCGTCCTCGGCATCGCGCTCCTCTTCATCGCCCCGCGGGGCCGGGGCGGCAATCGGGCGGCCGAGGCCGTCGAAGGTACCCGCGCCCATGCTCGGCGCCACGCCCGGAGCGGCACGACCGGTGGAGCGGCGTCCATCGCCGCGCCCGGCCCGGCGCTCGTCGTCGCGGGCCTGGTCGGAGCGGGATCGCTGCTCGGGATCGCCCCCGGCATGGCGACGCCGTCGCCGTCTCCCTCGCCGTCGTCATCGGGAAGCGTCTCCGCCACCCCTTCCGCCACCCCTTCCGCCACCAGCTCTTCCAGCGCAGCGGCGACGGCCGCCGCCAACGGGGCGCCCTCGGCCGGGAGCGGGGCCAGCGGTCCGCCGGTCGTGCTGGACGCCCAGCTCGAACGCATCCTCGCCGCCGTCGCCTCGACGGTCGCCGACGCCGACGCCGCGTCCGACGCGCGGCGCCTGGCCCCGCGCGTCGCCGGCGCCGCGCTGGACCTGCGCACCGGCTCCTACGCGGTGCGTGCGAAGGACGCGGGCGCCGCCGCCCTCGCGCCGGTCGCCGCAGACCCCGTGCTGCTGGACATGGTCCCGACCGACCCGGAGTGGCCCCGGACGATCGTCGCCCTGACCCAGGGGGACGAGAATCCGGTGCCGCAGGCGCTCCTGCTCGTCCAGGACACCCCACGGGACAACTACAAGCTGGCGTCGGCCGTGCAGATGCTGCCGGGGACCACCTTCCCCTCGCCGCCTGCTCCCGGAGCCACGGGCCCTGTCCCGCTCGACGAGGCCGGCGCGCTCGCGACCGCGCCGCAGGATGCCGTCGCGTCCATCGCGGACTTCCTGACGCAGCCGTCCGGCGCCAACGCGGGAACGTTCGACCAGAACTCGTTCGCCGCCGCGATCACCGAGTTCCAGTCCGGCGTGGTGGCCGATCCCGGCAACAAGGCAGCCACCATCACCTTCGTCCACAAGGCAGGGACCGACCGGACGCAGGCCCTGCTGACCGGCGACGGCGGTGCGATGGTCTTCGGCTACCTGACGCACACGTACTCCAGCGTGCCGAAGGCCGCGGGTGACACGATCGACCTCAAGGGGACGGTGTACCAGTCCCTGACCGGCACGGAGACGAGCGAGAAGGGCATCGACGTCAACTACGGAGAGGCCGTGATGATGTACGTTCCCCCCGCCGGCAGCGACGATAAGATCCGGGTCATCGGCGCCGCCCAGCAGTTGCTGTCCGCCAAGCTCCGCTAGCCGGGCAACCCGCCACCAGGCTTCCACCAGCAGTAGTCAGAGAAAGGCAGAGCATTGTCCACACCAGCACAGCGGGGCGGAATGCCGCCGTCGAGCATGAACCTGCGGGGAGCCGTGGACCTGTCCGCGCTCAAGGCACGCGCCGATGCGGCTGCCCGCCCGGCAGCGGCACGGCAGGCCGCGGCGGCTCCGAGCCCGTACATCGTCGAGGTGACGGAGCAGACCTTCCCGCAGCTGGTGCAGCTCTCCGCGCAGGTGCCGGTCGTCGTCAACCTCCGGGCCACTTGGAGCGAGCAGTCGAACCAGGTGACCACCGTGCTGGAAGCGGCGGCTGTCGAGTTCGACGGCCGGATCCTGCTCGCGAACGTGGACCTCCAGGCGCAGCCGCAGATCGCGCAGGCGTTCCAGGCGCAGGGCGCGCCTACCGTGGTCGCCGTCGTGAAGGGCCAGCCCGTGCCGCTGTTCGAGGGTGTCCTTCCGGACCCCCAGATCCGCGCGTACCTCGACGAGCTCATGAAGGTCGCCGAGGCGAACGGCGTGACCGGCACGCTCAACGACGGCTCAGAGCCCGGCCCGGCCGGCGCGGAAGAACCGCCCCTGCCACCCCTGCACCAGGAAGCGTTCGACGCCATCGAGGCCGGCGACTACGCGGCCGCCGCCGGAGCCTACCGCCGCGCACTGGCCGAGCAGCCCGCCGACGCCGATGCGAAAGCCGGGCTGGCGCAGGTGGAACTCATGCAGCGCGTGCAGGACATGGATGCGGCCGCTGTGCGGCAGCGCGGAGCGGACGAGCCCGACGCCGCGGACGCCCAGCTCGCCGTCGCGGACCTGGACCTCACCGGCGGGCACATCGAGGACGCCTTCAACCGGATCATCGCCTTCATCGGCCGGACCTTCGGCGAGGACAGGGACGTGGCGCGCAAGCGCCTGCTGGAACTGTTCGACGTCGTCGGGGTGGCCGATCCGCGCGTGACCAAGGCCCGGAGCGCCCTCGCCCGCGCCCTGTTCTAGGCACCCCAGCCCTCCCGACCACACCCCACCCGTACGACGACCACAGGATGCCATGACTTCCGCAGCTGCCCAGGCCGGCACGCCCGGCCTCTTCGATCCGATCTCGCTCCGCTCACTGGACCTCCCGCACCGCGGCTGGGTCGCGGCGATGTGCCAGTACTCGTGCGATCCCGCGGTTGCTGCCGGAGTGCCGACGGACTGGCATCTCGTCCACCTCGGGCAGTTCGCGACGGGGGGAGCGGCGCTCATCATCACCGAGGCCGCAGCCGTCAGCCACGAGGGCATGATCAGCCCCCGTGATGCCGGGATCTACACGCAGGAGCAGGCCGACGCGTGGCGCCGCATCAACGACTTCATCCACGAGCACAGCGCCGTCGGGACGAAGACGGCTGTCCAGCTCGCGCATGCCGGACGCAAGGCGTCCACCTACTGGCCCTTCAGCGGCAAGCACGATTCCGTGCCCGCGTCGGAGGGCGGCTGGCAGACCCTCGGCCCCACGGACGAAGCCTTCGGCAGGTACGCCGCACCGCGCGCGATGACGGAAGAGGACATCGCGAAGGTGATCCGCGACTTCGGCTCGGCTGCCGCGCTCGCCGTGAAGGCCGGCTTCGACACCGTGGAGATCCACGCCGCGCACGGCTACCTGCTCCACCAGTTCCTCTCGCCGCTCGTCAACACCCGGACGGACGGCTGGGGCGGCTCCGAGGAGGCCCGCTTCCGACTGACGCTCGACGTGGTCCGCGAGGTCCGGCGTGCGATCCCGGAGACCATGCCGCTGCTGCTGCGCATCTCCGCCTCCGACTGGACGGAGGGCGGGCTCGACGGCGCCGTCTCCGCACGGCTCGCCAAGCGCGCCGCCGAGGAAGGGGTGGACTTCGTGGACGTCTCCTCCGGGGGCGCCGTGCCGGCGGCGTCGATTCCCGTGGGGCCGGGGTACCAGGTCGCCCTTGCCGAGGAGGTGCGGTCCTCGGGCGTGCCGACCGGCGCCGTGGGCCTCATCAGCGACCCCCGGCAGGCGGACGAGGTGATCCGCGGCGAGCGGGCCGACGTCGTGCTCGTTGCACGGGCCGCCCTGCGTGACCCGCACTGGTGGATGCGAGCGGCCCACGAGCTCGGACACGATCTCGTCCCCGCGGCGCAGTACGAGCGCGCCGGCTCCTTCTGACGGGCTCCTTCTCCTCCTTTGGGATGACGAGCGGCGCGAGCGGGCGTTGCTAGCGTTGAAGTATGAGTTCCCCCGTGCCGACACCGTCCCCTGCGGACAATCCCCATACCCAGGGCGGAACGGCGGCATTGAGCATCCGCGGCCTCGCGAAGCGTTTCGGGGAGAAGATCGCCGTCAACGGCGTCAGCCTCGAGGTACCGCCGGGCTCCTTCTACGGGCTGGTCGGCCCGAACGGAGCCGGCAAGACCACCACGCTGTCGATGGCGACGGGCCTGCTGCGCCCGGATTACGGGCAGGCGCTGGTGCACGGGGTGGACGTGTGGGCGCAGCCCCTCGAGGCGAAGAAGCTGATGGGCATCCTGCCCGACGGCGTCCGGCTGTTCGATCGGCTGACAGGCGAGCAGCTGGTCACCTATGCTGGCCTGCTCCGCGGGATGGACCGGGAGACGGTCGTCGAGCGGACCGGTGACCTGCTGCGCGCCCTCGACCTCACGAACGACGCCGGAACCCTGGTGGTGGACTACTCGGCGGGCATGACCAAGAAGATCGCCCTGGCATCCGCCCTGATCCACGCTCCGAAGCTGCTGGTCCTCGACGAGCCCTTCGAGTCCGTGGATCCCGTCTCGGCGGCGAACATCCGGGACATCCTGGCGGGTTACGTGCAGTCCGGGGGGTCGGTCATCGTGTCCAGCCACGTCATGGACCTCGTCCAGCGCATGTGCGACCACGTCGCGGTCATCGCCGGAGGTACCGTCCTGGCCGCCGGGACGGTCGACGAGGTCCGGGGCGACGCCACGCTCGAGGACCGCTTCGTGGAGCTGGTCGGCGGTCGCAACACCTCGGAAGGGCTGTCGTGGTTGCGGACCTCCTGAGGCTGAAGCTCCTCCTGCTCCGCAACACGTTCAAGCGGAGCACCGCGCAACTCATCGGGGTGATCCTCGGCGGGCTGTACGGGCTGGGAATCCTGTCGTTCCTCGTTGTCGGTCTCGTGCTCCTGGGCGCGGCAGACCTCGAGTTCATCCGCACCATCCTCGTGCTCGGCGGCTCCGCGGCGGTGCTCGGGTGGATCATCATCCCCATCGCGGTGACCGGCATCGACATGACACTCGACCCGGCGCGGTTCGTGACCTTCGCCATCCCGATGCGGCAGCTGCTCACCGGGCTCGTGCTCGGCGGGCTGGTGGGTATCCCCGGCGTCGTCACGCTGATCGCAGCCCTGGCGCAGGTACTCACCTGGATCCGGTACCCGGCGGCCGCGCTGACGGCGCTCGTGTGCGGACTGGTCGCCGTCCTCCTGTGCGTCGTCGCGTCCCGGCTCGTGACCACGGCGGTGTCCTCGATGACGGGATCCCGCCGCTTCAAGGACGTCAACGGGATCGTCGCATTCATTCCGCTGATCTTCCTCGGCCCGATCATCGCGGGAGTGACGGCCGGTTTCCAGAACTCGCCAGGCTTCGCCGCATCCCTCGCCGATGTGCTGGCCTGGACCCCGCTCGGCGCGCTCTGGGCGGCGCCGGCCGACGTCGCGGCCGGTGACGCCGGTCTCGCCGTCGTACGATTCCTGATCGGGGTGGTGACGCTGGTGCTGTTCCTCGCGCTGTGGAGCCGCAGCCTCGGCCACGCCCTGGTCACTCCTCCCTACAACGCCGTCGCGAAACGTGCCGGCGGGAATCTCGGGTGGTTCGGGCGCTTCCCCGCGACGCCCGCCGGTGCCGTGGGGGCGAGGGCCCTCACCTACTGGCTGCGGGACCCGCGGTACTTCGCATCGCTCGTCGTGATCCCGTTCATCGCAGTGCTGCTGTATTTCTCCGGAGGAGCGTCGGGAGGTGCCTTCGTGTTCCTCGGGCCCATCACCGCGTTCCTCATGGCGTGGTCCATCTCCGCCGATATCTCCTACGACAACACGGCCTTCAGCCTCCACCTGTCCACGGGTGTCAGCGGGCGGGACGACCGGATGGGACGCGTCGCCGCGTTGCTGGTCTTCGCGCTGCCGGTCACGCTGGTCTTCACCGTGGTGCCGCTCCTGATCACGGGGCGGGCGGAGGACCTGCCGGTGATGCTGGGTCTGTCGATCGGTCTCCTGCTGACCGGCGCGGGGCTTTCGAGCGTCGTATCGGCGCGGTACACCTACAACGTCCCGCTTCCTGGCGAGAGTGCCTTCAAGACGCCACCGGGTACCAACTTCCTGATGTTCGCCGTGCAGTTCGTCGGCTGGTTCGTGATGCTGTTGCTGGCGCTTCCCGAGATCGCCCTGACCATCGCCTACTTCGCTACCGGGAATGCGCTGTTCGGTTGGCTGAGCCTGCTCGTCGGGCTGGCTCTCGGTGCGATTCTGCTGGTGGTCGGTGTCCGTGTCGGTGGCCGATGGTACGACCGCCGGGCACCGGAGCTTCTGCTGGCCGTCTCGAGCAACCGCTGATTCCATCCCTTCGCCCCGGGCGCGCGAACGATAAGGGGACTTTCCACCCCTGGCAAGGGTCGCCCCTGTAGTTGGCAATTCCGGCCGATCTGGACTGTGCATAACCTGTAGCGGCTTGACCGCTTCGGGCTATGCTGGGGGCCATTCCGGGTGGTAGCCGACTTTGATGGGGGAGTGGCGTGATCTCTGCGAGTTCAGATTCGGGTCCAGGGGCGCGAGCGAGCGCTCGTCAGCGGGCGGTGCCGGTCCTGGCGGGAGCAGTCGTGGCCCTGATGCTGCTGACCGGGTGCCAGGGCGACGGCGACCCCACAGCGAATCAGCCATCCGACGAAGTGCCGTCGTCGTCGGCTCCCACCGTCGAACCCGCTTCGACCCCGACCGCCTCGGCGACGCCTGAGCCCTCACCCGCGTCCTCTGCCGGTCCGGCCGCCAACATCCCTGTCCCCGTAAAGCCCGCACTGGCGGACCAGAACTCGGCGGAGGGGCTCGAGGCGTTCACCAGGTATTGGTTCGAGTTGTTCTCTTATGGATACGAGACGAATGACTGGGTGCCGTACGAGGCGGTGACGGACCCCGGGTGTAGGACTTGCGCCCAGACGAAGCAAGTTGTCGGTGACTTCTATGCAGACGGAGGATGGATGGGAGGAGGCGAATTTCGAATCATCGATTTTGGCACCGATTTTCGTCTCAACACATCCGGCTCGATCCAGTCCTTCGTCAACTATCAGCAGGCCGACCTGATTTATTATCAGAAGGATGGGACTAATACACTAGGTGAAGCTCCGGATGCGTCAGTCAACGTACTCTTTTCTCTCTATCGCGATGATGCTTGGGTAGTGCTCGACTTCGGAAAACCGGAGGGCACCTGATGAGGCTGCAAGGACGACCACTGCTCGTGTTGGGGGTAGTTCTTCTAAGCTTTCTCCCTTTATCTCCGTCGGTCGCGGATAGCAAAATCCCCTCGGCTTTTGCCGAAGACAATGAATTTGGTGCTTCTAATTCATCAGGATCGAAGGGTCGAAGTGAATCTCTCCGACCGCCTACGAAGACAGGAGTAACTGAGTCGTCGTCCCAGCCCGCAGCGCTTCCATTGACAAACGGTCTTGACTACATCTACGAGCGCGCGTGCACGGCCGGAAGTGGCAGTGACCTCAACCCGGCAACGTGCCCGACGATGAACGCCCAATGCGACGCTCAGGACGGCGGCGTCCTCGTCAACTGGATCGAAGTGAACAGCAACGTGCAGCCGGCAACGCAGACGCCAACCGGCCGATCGTCGTGCATGTACCCCGGGCAGGTGCCCGATCCGCCGATCGAGGGAGCGGAAGCACCGGAGGAAGCGCCCATCGTCATCACGCTCGAGGAGTTCCAGAAGCAACCCGTACTCGCCGCCACGGTCGTCTCCCAGCCCCTGAACTTCGGCCTACGGAACGCGCACTCGAATATCTACGCCGAGGCCACGGAGCAGGAGTTCACCTTCGAGTTCCAGGACGCGATGATCGTGCTGAAGGCCCGGCCGGTGTCCTACCAGTGGAACTACGGAGATGGCACCACAGCGAGGACGACCAGCCCTGGCGGCCCGGTGCCAGGTGGTGCCTTCGATACCCAGACCCCGACGAGCCATCAGTACGGTCGGACGGGCGACTTCAACCTCACACTGACCACCTTCTTCGCGGGCGACTACTCCGTGGACGGCGGGCCCTTCCAGCCGGTAGCTGGTGAAGCAGCCGTGGTGTCACCGCCTCACCTCATGAGTATCTGGCGGACCGAGGGGCACAACGTCAGCCAGAACTGCATCGAGAACCCGACCGGGATCGGCTGCGAGGCACCGACCCGGTGACCGGGAAGCTAGGCAAGCAGGACTTCGGGCGCGCAGTCATAGGTCCTGCCGCCGGGTGATGTTGCGGTCAGCACTCCTGCCGACGGCTGGTCATAGCGCCAGATCCCCTCACTCTTGAGCATGTGATGCTTGCGGCAGAGGTGGGCGAGGTTGTCGTGCGACGTCGTCCCCTGGTGCGACCAGGGCTTCGTGTGGTCCAGCTCGCAGCGCGATGCCGGTACGGAGCAGCCCGGGTGTCTACAGGTCCGGTCGCGGACCCGTAACCAATTCTTGAGGTCGGCCGGCACGGCGTACGTGGTGCGGCCGACGCTGAGCACGGCGCCTGACTCGGGATGAGTGAGCAACCGGGTGAAGGAGGGAGCATGTGCTGCAAGCCTCCGAGCGATCTCAGCGGGTATGGGGCCGTAGCCTTCGAGATCCGCAGGTGCGTCGTCGACGCCGAGCAGAGTCAGGACCGGGACGGTGACATTGATGTGTGCTCGAACCCGATAGCCCCCTGCAGTGGCAGGTGCACCCTGCCGGCCCGGCCGATCGTCCTCGCCCCCGGCGTTATCGGCCGGCCCTCCAGCAGCCTGCAGGTGCTCCTCGAGGAGGAGATCGGTCAGGATGTCGGCCCGTAGCTGCGGGAGGGACCGTCCCTCGTCCGGAGCTTGCAGGGCGCGCGCAGCATGGGTCAGCCGGGCATCGATGGCCGAGGCATCGGTGGCGGGGAGATGGACGTGGAGCCAGGCCATCGCATCGTCCGCAGGCTCGAAGTCGACGCATCGCCGGGCGGAGGCGGCACGAGCCCTGTCATCGAGGACGACAGGGTGGAGCTGCGTCCTGAGGCGGCGGGCCCGGTAGGAAAGGCGAGGCACGGTGGTGCTCTCCGCAAGGGGCAGGAGGGTGCCTTCGAGACGTGCTGCCGCAGCGTCAGGCAGCCCTGCGTATTCGTGCAGCAGCGCCGTTGCATGCCCCCACGAAATGGATCCCGCGCGGAGCGCCCCCAGGGTCTTCGGGTAGTGGTTGACCAGGAGTGCGGAGTTCTGCACGAGTCGGTGCGCGGTCCGTTCGGAGATTCGCAGCAGGCACGCCACTTCCGAGGCGGTGGTGGTGTCGGCGAGGTTCGTCCGGCGGCGGCGAGCATTGCTGGACTCGTTGTTGGGCGCTTTCAGCATGTTCTGGAACATGCGGTCCTCGAAGACTGTGCGCAATTGTTCGGTGGTATCGGCGATCTCGGCGTCGATACGCGCTTTTTCGACGCTCAAGGAAAGCATTCGAGCGGATAACCGTCCGAGTTCCGCCAAATGCTCCGAAGCGCTGCGCATACCATCATTCTCCAACCCGCCACCGACATTTTGAGCACCCGCACATCTTCCTGGGGAAAGGTAATTCGCCACCCATCGACACCTGCCCGTCGTGTAGCGTGCGGCAGGCGGAGCAGTGCCGAGACGCCTGACCGTCAAGGGGGCCGAGCGATAGACTGGGCCCATGACTATGCCTCCAGATCCCTTCGCAAACGATCCCCTCGATCCGGGCACGGGCGGCTCGACGGCCACCCTCGAACGTGAGGAGGTACGTCAGGAGGTCGAGCCCGGAGACGCCGAGCGATTCGCGCACTACGTCCGCAAGGAGAAGATCATGGAGTCCGCCTTCACGGGCGAGCCCGTGATCGCCCTCTGCGGCAAGGTGTGGACCCCGGGCCGGGACCCCGAGAAGTTCCCGGTCTGTCCTGAATGCAAGGAGATCTACAACGGCCTGCGCCCGGGTGGCGGCGACAAGCCGAAGGGCTGAACCGCGCGTCGCCTGCGAAGGGCGACCGCGGTAACGGGAGGCCACGGCGCGCAGCGGAGAGCGCCGGGCTCCAGTCACCCGGGAAGCCGCAGTCCCACGCCGAGCAGAACACGCAGTCCCCACCCCGAGTAGAACACCAGGTGCAATGAGCGAGGCCAGCAAGACGTCCGGCGGGGCGGGGGACAAGCCCACGGGAGCGATGTCTCCCGAGTTGCGCCCTCTCACCATCGGCATCCTGGCCATCATCACCTGTGCGGCCTTCGAGGCGATGGCCGTCATCACCGCGATGCCCGTGGTCGCGGACGAGCTGTCCGGCGAATCGAGCTACGGTCTGGCCTTCTCGATGTACCTGACGGCATCACTCCTGGGGACCGTCGTCGCCGGTTCGTGGTGCGACCGCCAGGGCCCGCGGCCGGCCCTGGCCGTCGGGATGTCGCTCATGATCCTCGGTCTCCTTGCGGCAGGAGCGGCGCCGGACTTCTGGCTCGTCACGGTGGGCCGCGCGGTGTCCGGCCTCGGTGGCGGGTTCATGATCGTGGCGGTGTACGTCGTGATCGGCCGGTCCTTCCCGCAACGGGCACAACCCGTGGTGTTCGGGTGGCTGGCCGCAGCCTGGGTCCTCCCGGCGCTCATCGGGCCGGTGGTGGCCGGTTTCGTGACGCAGGAGTTCGGCTGGCGGTGGGTGTTCCTCGGCGTCGCGCCCGTGGTGATCGCCGCCGTCGTCATCGTGTGGCCGAAGACGAAGGATCTGGGCGCCCTGGTCGCGGCCGACGCCGGTCCGGCGAAGACGCGGGTCCTCCGGGGGTTCGCACTGGCCGGCGGTGTCTTCGCCGCGCAGTGGGCCGTCGTCCACCTCGCCGATACGGCGGATCCCACGGCAGGGACGGTGATCGCCCTGGTGTCCCTGGCCGCCGCGGGCATCGCCGTAGCACTGGCCGTGCTTCCTGCGCTCCTGCCCAGGGGCACCCTGGTCCTGGCCCGCGGACTGCCCAGCATCATCGCGACGCGCGGGATCGTGAACGTGGCGTTCTTCGGGACGGAGGCCTTCATCCCCCTCATGCTCGTGAACTCCCGCGGCATCGATCCGGGCACGGCGGGCCTGACCCTGAGCGCCGGAGCCCTCGGGTGGAGCGCCGGGTCCTTCGTCCAGGCGCGGGTCACGTTCGGGCGGCAGTGGCTGCTGGTGGCGGGGTCCTCGGTGCTGTCACTGTCACTGGGAGGGTTCGCCCTCGCGACCGCCGTCGAAGCGCCGCTCTGGGTGCTCGTCGTCGTGTGGGGGCTGTCGGGCTTCGCGATGGGCATGACGCTCTCGAGCACCTCCGTCCTGGTTCTGAAGCTCTCCCCGCAGGGTGAGCAGGGACGAAACTCCGCTGCGCTCCAGATCTCGGACCAGCTCGGCGGCGTTGCGGGAACGGCGGGTGCCGGAGCCCTCTTCGCCCTCCTGCACGACCCCGACAACGCCGGACACGTGCCGACCTTTGTTGCGATCTGGCTGGCTCTGTGGGTGTTCACGGGGGCAGGTATAGTTTCGGGTCTGAGAGGGGCACGGCCATCCGATGGCGGCCCCGGCCTCACCCCCAAGAAGTCAATGGAAGGTACTGTCCCGGCGTGAGTAATGACACCCTGTTCGGTGCCGGCGCAGCCCTGCCTCCCGCATATCCGGAGCGCGCCGCCTGGGGGACAGCCCCCAAGCTGCGCCAGTGGCAGAGCGAAGCGCTGGAGAAGTATTTCCGGGAGTCACCGAGCGATTTCCTCGCCGTCGCAACCCCCGGTGCGGGCAAGACGACGTTCGCCCTCCGGGTGGCGACGGAGCTCGTCGAACGCGGGATCGTCAACCGGGTGACCGTCGTCGCGCCGACCGATCACCTCAAGCGCCAGTGGGCCGACGCCGCGGCCAAGGTGGGCCTCGCGATCGATCCCAACTTCAAGAACGCGGACGGCCGCCACGGAGGCGCATTCATCGGCGTCGCCGTGACCTACGCGCAGGTCGCGAGCAAGCCCATGCTGCACCGCGCGAAGACCGAGGCCGCGCGCACCCTCGTCATCCTCGACGAGATCCACCACGGTGGCGACGCGCTGTCCTGGGGCGACGGCATCCGCGAGGCGTTCGAGCCGGCCACCCGGCGTCTTGCCCTCACCGGTACCCCGTTCCGCTCCGACACCGCGGCCATCCCGTTCGTCGAATACGTGGAGGACCGGGACGGCATCCGCCGTTCACGCGCCGACTACACCTACGGCTACGGCCAGGCACTCCGCGACCACGTGGTCCGCCCGGTCATGTTCATGGCCTACTCCGGGCAGATGCGCTGGCGGACCAGCGGGGGCGAGGAGATGGCCGCGTCCCTCGGCGAGGCTGCGGTGACGAAGGACATCACCGCACAGGCCTGGCGGACGGCGCTCAACCCTGCCGGCGAGTGGATCCCCGCCGTCCTCGCAGCCGCCGACAAGCGGCTCACCGAGGTGCGGCGCACCGTGCACGACGCCGGTGGCCTCGTGATCGCGACGGACCACGACGACGCCCGCGCCTACGCCGGCCAGCTCAAGCGGATCACGGGGGAGTCCCCGACCGTCATCCTGTCCGACGACGCGAAGGCGTCCTCGAAGATCGAGGAGTTCTCCGAGGGCGACAAGCGCTGGATGGTCGCCGTCCGCATGGTGTCCGAGGGCGTCGACGTACCCCGCCTCGCCGTCGGGGTCTACGCGACCTCGACGGCCACCCCGCTGTTCTTCGCCCAGGCCGTCGGCCGGTACGTCCGTGCACGGCGACGCGGGGAGACGGCGTCGATCTTCCTCCCGTCCGTGCCGAACCTCATGGCGCTCGCGAACCAGCTCGAACTCGAACGCGACCACGCCCTCGACCGCCCCGAGAAGGACGACGAGGGGTTCGGCCTCGAGGACGGCCTGATGGAGGCCGCGAACCGCGAGGACAAGGCATCCGACGCCCTGACGAAGCAGAAGTTCGAAGCACTCGAGTCGCAGGCCTCCTTCGACCGCGTGCTGTTCGACGGCGGCGAGTTCGGTACCGGTGGTGAGATGGGCAGCGACGAGGAACTCGACTTCCTCGGCATTCCCGGCCTGCTCGACGCCGACCAGATGGGCCAGCTGCTGCGCCAGCGCCAGCATGAGCAGCAGTCCCGTCGGAAGGCCGGGCCGACGGCAGCGCCCGCGGCCGAGCCGCTCGTGGTGGACCACCGGCAGCTCACCGAACTGCGTGGCCAGCTCGCCAAGAACGTCTCGGCCTGGGCCGCGCGCACCGGCATGCCGCACGGCCAGGTGCACACCGAGCTGCGCCGCCAGTGCGGCGGTCCCGCCGTGGCGCAGGCCAACGAGGATCAGCTCCAGCGCCGACTGCAGAAGCTGCAGGACTGGTTCATCGGCAAGAAGTAGCAGGCAGGAAGTAGCACGCAGCAAGCAGGACCACGGAGAAGGCCGGGCTGGAGGACCAGCCCGGCCTTCTCCGCAGGAAGAGCTAGCGCACCAGCTCGACCCCGGCGGACTCGAGTTCGTCGAGGGCGTCCTCCGACCTGTCCTCGTGCACGCCACGCGTCAGGCCGGCCATGACGGTGACCGAGTAGCCGGCCTGCAGTGCGTCGAGCGCCGTGGCCCGGACGCAGTAGTCCGTCGCCAGGCCGGCGATCACGACGTCGTCGACCTCGTGGTCCCGCAGCCAGTCGTCGAGCGTCATCGGGTCCTCGTCGCTGTCCACCGCTGCGCCGCCGAGCTTCTGCTCGCCCGTCGGCACCTCGTCGTCGGGCGCCTTGACGCCTTCGAAACCCGAGTAGGCGGCCTCGAACTGACCCTTGCGGAACACGGCGTCCACGCTCTCGGTGTCGAGGTCGCGGTGGAAGTCCGCGCCCTTCGTGTCGGCGACGCAGTGGATGGGCCAGGAATCCACGAAGTCGGGCGTCTCGGAGAAGTGGCTTCCCGGGTCGATGTGCCAGTCCTGGGTGGCGACGACGTAGTCGTACGAGCCGGCCTGCTCGTCGATGTGGTCGCTGATGTCGGCGGCGACCTGCGCCCCGCCGTCGACGGCGAGGGAGCCGCCCTCGCAGAAGTCGTTCTGGACGTCCACGATGATCAGTGCGCGCGTCATGGTGCTGCCTCCTCGTACTCGGTGGGGATCACGGGTTCGCCGCGCTGCAGGCGGCGGACGGCCCCGGGCAGCTCGGCGAGGGACCGGGTGTGGCGCTCGGCGGCCCGGACGACCGCTTCGGGGCCGGTCCAGCCGGGCAGGACGACGCCGTCCCGGACGAACTGCTGGATGAGCGGGCGGTCGTTGCCGTCGTCGGCCGGGCTGATGCCGATCCCGACGACCTCGACCTGCGCCGTGCCGCTCTCGTCGAGCCGGCGCAGCGCGTGCTTGAGCCCGCCGACGGACGCCTTGTTCTTGGCGGCCTTCGCAACGGAGACGAACGTGCCGTCGTCGTCCTGCCGGCTCACGAGCTTGTAGACCATGCCCGCGGTCGGCGCTCCGGAGCCGGTGACGAGGGACGTGCCGACGCCGTAGGAGTCCACGGGTGCGGAGGCGAGGAGCCCGATCGCGAACTCGTCGAGGTCCGACGTCACGACGATCTTGGTGGTGTGGTTGCCGAGGTCGTCGAGGAGTCCGCGCACCCAGCGCGCCTGCGCCACGAGGTCGCCGGAGTCCAGCCGCACGGCCCCGAGCTCGGGTCCCGCCACCTCGACGGCGGTGCGCACGCCCTGCTCGACGTCGTACGTGTCCACCAGGAGCGACGTGCCGCGACCGAGCGAGGCGACCTGTGCCTCGAAAGCCGCGCGCTCGGAGTCGTGCAGGAGGGTGAAGGAGTGTGCGGCCGTCCCCACCGTGGGGAGCCCGTACCGGCGGCCCGCCTCGAGGTTGGAGGTGCTGGCGAAGCCGCCGATGATCGCGGAGCGGGCGGCGGCGACGGCGGCTTCCTCGTGCGTGCGGCGGGAGCCCATCTCGATGCAGGGGCGGCCCGCGGCGGCCCCCGTCATCCGGGACGCCGCCGAGGCGATCGCGCTGTCGTGGTTGAGGATCGACAGGATGAGGGTCTCGAGGATGCAGGCCTCGGCGAAGGTCGATTCGACCGTCAGGATGGGGGAGTTCGGGAAGTAGGCCTCGCCCTCCGCGTAACCCGAGATCGAGCCCGTGAAGCGGAAGTCCCCCAGCCAGGAGAGGGTGGTGTCGTCGACGATGCGGTGGTCGCTGAGGAACGCGAGCTGGGCGTCGTCGAAGCGGAAGGTGGCCAGCGCCTCCAGCAGGCGGCCCGTCCCGGCGACGACGCCGTAGCGACGGCCCGCGGGAAGGCGGCGCGCGAAGGCCTCGAACACCGACCGGCGGTGGGCCGCACCCGAGTGCAGGGAGGCCTGCAGCATCGTGAGTTCGTACTGGTCGGTGAAGAGCGCGCTGTTCGGCGCGTTCACGGCGGGAGGCTCCGAACCGGTCGCGGCGGGCTGATCTGAGGTCAGGGCGTTGGTCACCCTCAAAACGATAGCGGGGCGTCCGCCGTGTGAGTACCCGGCCACCCGGCGTCGGTGATCCCACCTAGACTGGAAGGCATGACAGTAGGCTTTGCAACCGGCACCGACACCCTGGAAGAGGTGCGGACGGCCGAGAAGACCGCTCTGGACCAGCCCTGGGTCGTGGTGGTCTGGAACGATCCGGTGAACCTCATGAGCTACGTGAGCTACGTCTTCCAGACCTACTTCGGGTACAGCGAGGCCAAGGCGCGCACCCTGATGCTCGAGGTGCATGAGCAGGGCCGTTCCGCCGTCGTCTCCGGCAGCCGCGAGAAGGTGGAGCAGGACACCGTCGCGCTCCACTCGTACGGACTGTGGGCCACCTTCGAAAAAGTCGGAAGCGAGTAAGCCCACCCATGGCCAAAGCCTTCAAGTCCACGCGCCGCGGAATCACCGGAGCGCTGGAGCCGGGTGAGGCGCGCCTCCTCGGCGCGCTGCTCGACGACGTCATCTCCATGCTCGAACCCGAGACGGCGCCCAGCGACGATCCCCTGGCCGCGCTCGTCGGCATGGCCGGTGCTGATGCAGAGGCCGCCCCGCCGGACGACTCCGCCGTCCGCCGCCTCCTGCCCGACGCCGTCCGCGGGGACGACGACGAGGCGCTGGCCTTCCGCCGCCTGACGGAGCGCTCCCTCCGCGAGCAGAAGATCGGTGCGCTGCGCGGCACCGCCCTCCTGATCGAGTCGAGCCCCATGACGCTCAACGACGAGCAGGCGAGGCTCTTCGCCCAGGCGCTCAACGACGTCCGGCTGGTCCTCGCCGACCGGCTGAGCATCGAGACGGAGGAGGACGCCGAGCGGCTGCACGACATCGCGGACTCGAAGGACGTCGACGACGTCGAGTCCTACCTGGCGCTCGTGTACAACTTCATCACCTGGCTGCAGGAATCCCTCGTGCAGGCCATGCTGAAGGCCGCCCGGCTGGAACGCTGATCCTCCGCGCCGCCTGCTGCCCCAAACGATGATCGGCAGGCTGTGACAAAACCCACGGAGGAGCGGATAGTTTTCGTCCGCGACACGTCCTATTGTCAGAGGACCATGAGCCCAGAGCCAGAGAACACGGACCGCAGCGGAGCGCCGATCGGCATCTTCGACTCCGGCGTCGGCGGACTGACGGTCGCGCGAGCCGTCATCGACCAGCTGCCCCACGAATCGATCATGTACGTCGGCGACACGGCGAACGGGCCGTACGGACCCCTCCCGATCGCCCGCGTCCGCGCGCACGCGCTCGGCGTCATGGACGAGCTCGTCGACTCGGGCGTGAAGCTCCTCGTCATCGCCTGCAACTCGGCGTCGGCCGCCGTGCTCCGCGACGCCCGCGAGCGCTACACCGCCCGGTACGGCATCCCCGTGATCGAGGTCATCCAGCCCGCCGTCCGCCGTGCCGTGGCCTCCACCCGCTCGGGCCGCATCGGCGTAATCGGGACGACGGCGACCGTCGGCTCGCGCGCCTACGACGACACCTTCGCTGCCGCACCGCACCTCGAGGTCACCTCGGTGGCGTGTCCCGCATTCGTCGAGTTCGTGGAGGCCGGGATCACCGGGGGAGAGGCCCTCCTGCGGACGGCCGAGGAGTACCTGCGGCCCCTGCAGGACGCGGGCGTGGACACGCTCGTGCTCGGCTGCACCCACTATCCACTGCTCACGGGCGTCATCTCCTACGTGATGGGCGACGCCGTCACCCTCGTCTCCAGCGCGGAGGAGACGGCCAAGGACGTCTACCGGGCCCTCGTGTCCCACGGCCTCGAGCGCAGCGACGGAGCGCCGGCCGTCCACCGCTTCATCGCGACGGGCGACGCCGCCGGCTTCGAGGTGCTGGCCCGCAGGTTCCTGGGCCCGGAGGTGCTCGCCGTGCAGCACGTGGACCACGTCGCCGCCCAGTACCCGACCGGCAGCCTCGCGCGGATCACGCCCGAGATGATCGCCGCCGCCGGATTCCCGCGCGCATGAAACTCACCATCGTCGGATGCAGCGGCTCCTTCCCCGGGCCGCAGTCGCCGGCTTCCTGCTACCTGCTCAGTGCGGAGTGGGAGGGCCGCACCTGGCGCATCCTCCTCGACCTGGGCAACGGATCGCTCGGCGCCCTGCAGCGGTACATGGACCTGCGGGAGATCGACGCGGTGTTCCTGTCCCACCTCCACCCGGACCACTGCATGGACCTGTGCGGTCTCCACGTGGCCGTCCACTGGGACCCGGCGGGCTGGGGACTGCCCCGCATCCCCGTCTGGGGACCGGCCGCGACGGCGGACAGGATGGCCAGCGCGTATGGGCTCGAGCTGGATCCCGGCATGCACGAGGACTTCGACTTCCGTTCCTGGAACGACCGCGCCGCGGTGTCGGTCGGGCCGTTCACCATCACGCCGTACCAGGTCCTGCACCCCATCGAGGAGGCGTATGCCCTGCGGGTGGAGGTCGCCGAAGCGGATGAGCACGGCGACCCCCGCCCCCACGTCCTGACCTACTCCGGGGACACGGACGCCTGCGACGGGCTCGTGGACGCCGCCCGGAACGCGGACATCTTCCTGTGCGAGGCCGCCTTCCACGAGGGCCGTGACGACGCCATCACCGGCGTCCACCTGACCGGTCGGCGCGCGGGCGACGTAGCCACCCGGGCCGGCGCCAAGCGCCTCCTGCTGACCCACCTGCCGGTGTGGAACGACGCCAACGTGGCCGTCACCGAAGCCCGGCAGAGCTATCACGGCCACCTCGCGGTCGCCGTCGCCGGGGTCTCCTACACGGTCTGAGGACCGGAACGCGGCTGCGCGGCAGACCGCCGGGCATCGCGCTACCAGCAATCTCCCATGTGCTCCCGTCTAGACTGGAAATCATGACCTCCGCGAATTCCACGCCCGTTCCGTCCTCCGCCGGCACCGCGACCCCCGTCCTGCGCGCGGACGGCAGGACGCCCGACCAGCTGCGCAACATCAGCATCACGCGCGGGTGGTCCAAGCAGGCCGAGGGGTCGGCCCTCATCGAATTCGGCAACACGCGCGTGCTCTGCACGGCCTCCCTGACCAGCGGCGTCCCGCGATGGCTCAAGGGTGAGGGCAAGGGCTGGGTGACGGCGGAGTACGCCATGCTCCCGCGCGCCACGAACACGCGGTCGGACCGGGAATCGGTCAAGGGCAGGATCGGCGGCAGGACGCACGAGATCTCCCGGCTGATCGGCCGGTCGCTGCGTTCGATCATCGACACGAAGGCACTGGGGGAGAACACGATCGTCCTCGACTGCGACGTCCTGCAGGCCGACGGCGGCACGAGGACCGCGGCGATCACGGGCGCCTACGTCGCGCTCGCCGACGCCATCCGGTACGCGAAGGACAAGAAGCTCATCCCCGCCTCGGCCTCTCCGCTGACGGACACCGTGGCGGCCATCAGCGTCGGCATCATCGACGGCGTCCCGATGCTGGATCTGCCCTACGTGGAGGACGTGCGCGCGGAGACGGACATGAACGTCGTCGTCACCGGTTCCGGCACGTTCGTGGAGGTGCAGGGCACCGCCGAGGGTGCTCCCTTCGACCGCGCCGAGCTCGATGCGCTCCTGGACCTCGCCCTGCTCGGCACCGCCCAGCTCGCCCGTATCCAGATCGACACCCTCCGGGACTCCTCCGGTGGCTGACGCGCCCCGGCTCGTCCTCGCCACGCGCAATGCCGGCAAGCTGCGGGAACTGCGTGAACTCCTCCGCGGCCAGGTGCCGGGGCTCGACGTCGACACGCAGGTCGTCGACGCCGCCGCGGCAGGAGCGCCCGACGTGGTGGAGAGCGGTGTCACGTTCGAGGAGAACGCGCTGCTCAAGGCGGAGCAGACCGCCCGGGCCACCGGCCTGATCGCCGTCGCCGACGACTCCGGCCTGGCCGTGGACGTCCTCGGCGGGGCTCCGGGGATCTTCTCCGCCCGGTGGTCCGGCAGGCATGGCGACGACGCCGCGAACCTCGAGCTCCTCCTGGCCCAGCTCGCAGACATCCCCGCCGAGCGACGCGGAGCGGCCTTCGTCTGCGCCGCGGCGATCGCGCGCCCCTTCGCCGGGCCGCAGCACAACCGCACCGAGCGGGGTGAACTGCGCGGTTCCCTGCTGACGGCCCCGCGCGGCGACGGCGGTTTCGGCTACGACCCCATTCTCGTGCCCGAGGGACTGCAGCGCACCTGCGCGGAACTGGCACCCGAGGAGAAGAACGCCATCAGCCACCGGGGCATCGCCTTCCGCGCCCTGCTGCCGCACCTCATCGAGGCGCTCTCCTGAGCCCCGCGCCTGAATCCAGCAGGACCGCAGCACCGAAGGAACCACCAGCACCACGCGCCGTCCGGCAGGACGGACCATGAGAGGGACGAATACCACCGTGAGCATCATCCAGACAGCCCAGCTCCAGGTCGCGACGGCGACCACGACGTCGGACGGCTCCGCCCTCGGCGCCGTCACGGACTGGGCGGTGAACCTCATGGAAACCATCGGGGCCCCCGGTGCCGGGCTCGCCATCGCGCTCGAGAACCTCTTCCCACCCCTGCCGAGCGAGGTGATCCTGCCGCTGGCCGGATTCACCGCCAGCCGCGGTAACTTCTCCCTGTTCGAGGCGATCCTGTGGACCACCCTCGGCTCGGTCGTCGGCGCCTACGCGCTGTACGCGCTCGGAGCCTGGCTGGGACGCGACCGCATGCGCCGCCTGGTGTCCAGGGTGCCCCTCATCGACCTCGAGGATGTCGACAAGGTGGAGGCCTGGTTCAACCGGCATGGCTACCGGGCGGTGTTCTTCGGCCGCATGATCCCGCTCTTCCGGAGCCTCGTGTCGATACCGGCCGGTATCGAACGCATGCCTCTCGGCAAGTTCCTGCTCCTGACCACGGCCGGCAGCCTCATCTGGAACTCGATCTTCGTGATGGCGGGTTTCTTCCTCGGGGAGAGCTGGCACATCGTCGAGCAGTACGCCGACACGTTCCAGAAGATCGTGATCGTCGCCGTCGTGCTGTTCGCCGCCTACTTCGTGTTCTCGAAGGTGCGCAAGCACCGCGCCGGGAAGCGGGTGCAGTGACGCGCGGTCCCGGAGACCGCGCCCCGGACCCGCTGGTCCGCGTCTGGCCGCTGTTCGGGCTCGTCCTCACCACGCCCCGCCTCGTCCTGACCCCGGTCCGGGACGAGCACCTGCCGGACCTGGTGGACGCCGTCCTGGCCGGGGTGCACGACCCCGCCGAGATGCCGTTCAGCGTCCCGTGGACGGACGCACCCCGCGACCTCCTGATCCCGGCGGCCGCGAGGCACCAGTGGCGCATCCGGGCCGGCGTCTCGGTCGAGGACTGGACCATCAATTTCGCGGTGCTCCATGAGGGGCGCGTCATCGGCGTGCAGGACCTCATGGCACGCTCCTTCCCGCTGCTGCGGCGCGTCGGCTCCGGATCCTGGCTCACGCGGTCCGTCCACGGCCGGGGATTCGGCACGGAGATGCGCGCCGCCGTGCTGCAGTTCGCGTTCGATCACCTCGGCGCCACGTCCGCCGTCTCGGAGGCGGCCGACTGGAACGCGGCGTCACTGCGCGTATCCCGGCGACTCGGCTACGTCCCCAACGGGACGGCCCTGGTGGAGGGCCGCCCGGGCGAGGTCCAGGTACAGCAGAACCTGGTGCTGGCCCGCGAGGACTTCCGCCGGCCCGAGTGGACCGCCGAGGTGCAGGGGGCCCGGGGCGCGCTCGCGTTCCTCATCACCGGATCGGCGGCCTGAGCCGGCCGGGCATCCGGTGTCCTACGCCCGCGGGAAGGGCCGCTCGGCGGCTGCGGGTGCCGAGAGCAGGCGGGAGAGGTCCGACGACGGCGCGAACAGCCGGGCGTCGATCCCCAGGGACAGGGCGGCAGCGACGTTGGCCGGGGAGTCGTCGACGAAGGTCACGAGGTCCGGTTCCACGGCGAGTTCCGTCAGCACGTGGTGGAAGATCGCCGGAGACGGCTTCACGAGCCGGAGCGACGAGCTGAAGAACAGGCGCTGGAACAGGCTGGTCCACGGCGCGTCGATGAACTGGGAGACCATGGCGGCCGGCATGTTGGAGAGCAGCGCCAGGCGCTCGCCCCGCGCGTCCAGGTCCTCGAGGACGTCGAGCGTCTCGAGGTTCGGGTGGGACCACTGGTTGTCGTCGAGGATGTCGAGCCAGCCGGATCTCACCGCGCCCACGCGCTGGCCGCAGACGAGCGACCAGTACTCGTCGGAGGTCAGTGCTCCGGCGTCGTAGGCGTGGCGGTGCTGCCAGTAGGTCGAGGTGGATGCCTGCAGGTTCGCCACACCGGTCGCTTCCGCGAGTTGCTCCCAGTCCTCGGGCGTGGGGGAGGTGGAGACCACGTTGCCGTAGTCGAAGAGGTACCACCGGCGGGAGCTGTCGTTGCGGGCCATGCTTCAGCGTATGGCCAACTCCGGCGCACGCGCGGCTGTCCGTCGGTTAACGCTGCGTGAACGGGGGGTGGGGAAGCGGGCGGTAAACTGGTACACGTGGGAATCGCGTTCACGGCCATCGACTTCGAGACGGCGAACGGCTTCCGCGGCTCCCCGTGCGCCGTCGGCCTGACGAAGGTCAGGGACGGCCGGGTCGTGGAAGAGGCGTCCTGGCTGATGCGCCCGCCCGTAGGGCACGACCACTTCGACTCCCGCAACATCGCGATCCACGGCATCACCTCCGGCATGGTCGAGGATGCCCCCCGCTTCGGTGACCTGTTCCCGGAGATCGGCGGCTTCATCGGCTCCGACGTCCTGGTCGCCCACAATGCGGCCTTCGACCTCGGCGTCATCCGGTCGGCGCTCGAAGTCTCCGCCCTCCCGGGCCCCGCCTGGGACTACGCCTGCACCGTGGTGCTCTCACGCAGGAGCTACTCGCTTCCGTCCTACTCCCTGCCGTTCGTCGCGGAGGCAGCGGGCGTGCCGCTCCTCAACCACCACGACGCCGTCGAGGACGCGCGCGCGTGCGCCGGCATCATGATCGACATCGCCCGCCGGTACGGCGCCCCGACCGTCGAGGACGTCCTCGGGCACCACAACCTCCCGCTGTCCCGTGCCGAGCCGTACGCACCGGGCGTCGACGAGCTGTCGAAGGCGACGCGCACGGCACTCGAACGCGGATCCTCGCCGTCGGGTTGGTCGGGCTGGCCCGAGGAGGGCGAGAACCCGCATGCGAACGCGCAGGCCGACCCGCGGCACCCGCTCTACGGGCAGACCGTCGTCTTCACCGGGAACCTCGGTATCCCGCGTCCGCAGGCCAAGGAACGGGCGGCACGCCTGGGAGCGCAACCGGCCAGTTCCGTCACGCGCAGGACAACGGTCCTCGTGGTCGGTGACGGCTTCGTCGCCTCGGACCTGCGCAACGGCCGCGTGACGGGCAAGGCACGGCGCGTCCTGGAACTGCACGAGCGGGGCCAGGCGATCGAGGTGCTCTCGGAGGCCGAGTTCCTGCAGATGACCGGCGGCCGGTGGCCCGCGGAGAGCCAGTAGCCCGCTCGCGGACCTCCGCTCAGAAGCGCAGGTCCACCCCGGTGAGGTGGGCCGACAGGTCGATGAGCCTCGAGGCCGCATTGCTCTCCC
Organism: Arthrobacter sp. NPDC092385; assembly: GCF_044755105.1. Taxonomy (NCBI): domain Bacteria; kingdom Bacillati; phylum Actinomycetota; class Actinomycetes; order Micrococcales; family Micrococcaceae; genus Arthrobacter; species Arthrobacter sp. NPDC092385. The sequence continues at coordinate 68,507 of NZ_JBIVQL010000007.1, read as the reverse complement.
GTGCACGGGGTTCCGCCGGCACGAGCGCGGGGCGTCCCGTGAGCTGGAACCAGCCGTCGGGCCCGCAGTAGGACCCGTTCGGGATGTCGGTGTCGATCGTGGCGCGCACGAGCGGCCAGGCCCCTTCATGCTTCCCCTGGGCGACCGGCTGCATGATCCCCCGCTGCCATCCTGCCGCTTCCCGGCGCGCCTCGACGCCCGGCCGGTCCGGCGTGAACATCCCCAGGGCGAGGCCCGGGTGGGCGACGACGCTCGTCGCCGGGCTGCGCGTCAGGTCCAGGCGCCGCGCGAGCTCGAAGCCGAAGGACATGACGGCCAGCTTGGACGTCGCGTAGGCGCTCGCGCTGCGGTACGTCGACGGCTGGAGCGACGACGGCGTCAGTCGCGCCCATCGGTGGCTGATGCTCCCGAGGTGGACGATCCTCGTCGCGGCGGCCGACAGCGCCGGAAGGAGGAGGGCTATCAGCGCGTAGTGGCCGAGGTGGTTCGTGCCGAACTGCAGTTCGAAGCCGTCCGCCGTCGTGCGCCTGAGCGGTGAGCCCACGACGCCGGCGTTCGCCAGCAGGCCGCCCAGCGGGGGGCCCGCGGCGATGGTCGCGGCGGCCGCCCTCACCGAGGAGAGATCGGCCAGGTCGAGGGGCTGGAAGGTGACGACGGCATCCGGATGCACGCTGCGGATGGCGCTGATGGCGCGCTCCGCCCTGTCCCTGCTGCGCGATGCCATGACCACGTCCGCTCCGGCTCCGGCGAGCTGCTCGCAGGCGAAGTAGCCGAGGCCCGCATTACCGCCCGTCACGAGGACGCGCCGGCCGGCAAGCGGGGGAAGCGCGGCCGGATCCCACATGGGTCAGGAGCCCGTCGTCGCGGAGAGCAGCGTCCGTGCCATGGTGCGGACGACGTGGGGCACCCCCGAGGCGCTGAGGTAGGCCGACGGGACGGCAGCCGTGCCGTGGAGCGCACCGATGATGGCGCCGGCCACGGAGGAGGCGACCACCGGTGAGGCATCGGGCCTGCCCGCTCCTGCTGCGTGGGCCAGAGCCGCTGCCAGCTGGTCCCGGGGTGACGACGCCCCGGCGCCGGCCTCGAGGACGGCCTGCAGTGCGGCTTCGAACGTTCCCGCCGCCGTCCTGCCGGCGGCGGCCGATCCTCCGCCGTGCGAGGCGACTGCCGCCTCACCGGCCGACAGTGCCGCGGCGCCGTCGTGCCCTGCGCCGTCGGCCAGGTGGTGTTCTTCCCCCCGGGCGGCGCTGACGGCCTCGTCGAGGCTGACGCCCTCGATGGCGAGTGACCTGATGACGTTGCTGAAAAGGGCAGCGGTGCTCCGGGCGGCGGCGGTCCCGTGGGTGAGCGCCGCGGCCTCGATCGTCAGGCGCTCGACCATGCTCGCGGGGATGCGCGGCACGAGCCCGAACGGAGCGGAGCGCATCAGCGCGCCCGGCCCCTCTGCACGCGGATTCAGCGGCCTGGCCTGCGTCCCCATCTCGCCCGTGAGGAGGGCACGTACGGTGTCGGCGTCGGGATCGTGGACGGGCAGCAGGTCCTCCTGCCGGTCGAGCCACCGCGCGGGCGCTGCGGGCGCGTTGGGCGGCAGGTGTTCACCCTGGCGGCCGAGCCAGCGGAGGTAGGAGAGCCACAGGCAGGCGGTCTCGTCCGCGGCGACCCCGTCATTGGCCCATTCCAGAGCCTCGATCAGGCCGTCGACCGTGTACAGGGTCAGGTGGGTGGCGTCCGAGACGGCGAGGGACGCAGGGTCGGCGAGCGCGGCGGACGGATCATCGCCGGCGGCCCGCAGCAGGCCGTGGGCGTCCCCCGCCATCGTGCCGAGCAGGCAACCCAGGACGCGGTCCTCGTAGCCGGGGTTCGCGGGGGAGGGTGCGGGAGTACTGTCAGTGGTCACCCGTCCAGTCTAGGGAGGCCCGGGACCCCGGAGCTCCTGGTCCTCCCAGCCGCCGTGCAGACTAGGATGGAAGGCTTGTCGGCGGCCCGGACAAGCACCGGGCGGTCTCCCGAGGCACCATCGAAGGATTGCGCAATCATGACCCACCCCACGACACCGGCCGGAGCGACGGCAGAACCCGCGCTCGACGGCACCAGGCTCGACGGCACCAGGCTCGACGGCACCAGGCACGACGGCACCAGGCACGACGGACTGCAGGCCCCCGGGTTCGTGGCGCGCTCGATCGTCGAGGCGGTCGGCACGTTCCTCGTCATCCTGGCCGGCCTCGGTGCGACCATGCTGGCCACGGAGACCTCGCTCCAGCCCATGCTGGTCTTCGGCTTCGCCGTCGTCGCCGCGATGATCGCCTTCGGCCACGTGTCCGGCGGCCACTTCAACCCCGCCATCACCATCGGGTGCGCGGTCGCGGGCCGGACGGACTGGAGGTCGGTCGCTCCGTACGTCCTAGCCCAGGTGCTCGGAGCGGTCGCTGCGTCGGGGCTGATCTGGCTCGTGCTCAGCGCCAACTCCCAGCTCACCAACATCGGCGACTTCTTCAGCTCGGCATCGAACGGCTTCGGCGAGCACTCGGCGGCACAGTTCCCCCTGACCAGCGCGTTCCTGCTGGAGGTCGTCGCCACCGCGCTCCTCGTGGCGGTCTTCCTGGGCGCGGGTTCGCAGCGCGCCCGGCGCGACCTCGCACCCTTCGCCGTCGGCCTCACCTATGCCGGGCTGCTCTCCTTCCTCCTGCCGGTTACCAACGGCGGCATGAACCCGGTCCGCGCGGCCGCTTCGGCGATCTTCGCCGATTCGTGGGCACTGGGTCAGCTGTGGCTGTTCTGGGTCGCACCCATCGTCGGCGCACTGATCGCGGGACTGGTCTTCCGCAGCGTCGATTCCCCGGCGCCGGCCCGCCGCAGGGACGCGCCGCTGGACGCTGTGCAGGCTCCCGCCGGTGCCGGTGCCGGTGCCGGTGCCGGTGCCGGTGCCGCTGCCGCTGCGGCCGAACCGCAGCACGGCTCGCCCGTCGATGACAGCCCGACGGCGGCCGACTCCAGCGGCTTCCGCGACACGGCGTCCGGTGATGCCGCATCCTTCTTCGACGAACCCGCCCGCGACGGGCGCGTTCGCGAAGCGCGCGGGACGACGTCCGGCGACGACGCCCCCGGCGCCTCCGGACCGGTCCGCTAGCGCCATCTCGGGCCCCGCCGCGCGCTGAACACTCGAATGTCGGCGCGCGGCGGTAGCGTGAAAATCATGAGGATCCTCCACACATCCGACTGGCACCTGGGGCGGTCGTTCCACGGCACCGGGACCATCGACGCCCAGCGGATCTTCGTCGACAACCTCGAGAAGACCGTGCGCGAGGAGGCTGTCGACGTCGTCCTGGTGGCCGGTGACGTCTACGACCGCGCCCTGCCCGCCGTCGATGTCGTCGCGCTGTTCGACGAGGCCCTGGAACGGCTGACCGTCGCCGGTGCGCAGGTGGTCATCAGCAGCGGCAACCATGATTCGGCCACGAGGCTCGGCTTCGGCGGTCGCATCCTGGCCCGCGGCGGCGTCCATCTGCGAACGCGCATGGAGGACATCGCTGTGCCGGTGACCTGGCCGTTGGGACCCGCTGCCGAACTGGCGGTCTACGGCATCCCCTATCTCGAGCCCCGCGTGGTCGCGGACGGCCTCAAGGCCGATGCGGCCACGCACACCGCGGTGACCGGCGCAGCGCTCGACCGCGTCCGCGAGGACCTGGTGCTCCGGCGGGCCGAGCGGCGTGTCGTGTCGATCGTCCTGGCCCACACGTTCGCCGCGGGCGGCGCGTCCTCCGACAGTGAGCGCGACCTCGCCATCGGTGGTCTCGGTGCCGTGCCGCTCTCGCTCTTCGACGGCTTCGACTACGCCGCGCTCGGCCACCTGCACGGCAGGCAGAAGCTCTCGGAGACGGTGCGCTACTCGGGCTCACCGCTCGCGTACTCCTTCTCGGAGGTCGACCAGAACAAGGGAGCCTGGCTCCTGGACGTGACGCCGGACGGGGTGCGCGAGGTCCGCGCCGTCGAATGGCCGGCCGCTCGCGAGCTTGCCGTCCTCAGCGGCACGCTCGACGACCTCCTGGGACGCGAGGACCTGCAGTGGGCCGAGGAAGCCTACTGCCACATCACCCTCACCGACCGTGAGCGGCCCGCCCGCGCCATGGAGCGCCTGAGGACACGTTTCGCGGACACCCTCGTGCTGGCCTTCGCGCCCGAGGGAGGGCAGCGGGACGACGCCCGTACCTACAGCCAGCGCATCGCGGAGGCGCGCGACGACGCCGACATCTGCTGCGGCTTCCTGGAACACGTCCGGGGCAGGAAGGCCTCACCCGAGGAGCAGGCCCTCGTCCGGTCGACCGTCGACGCCGCACTGAGCCTCGCCCACGAACGCTAGGAACGTCCCATGAGACTGCACCAGCTCGAGATCCAGGCCTTCGGGCCCTTCGCCGACCGGCAGAGCGTGGACTTCGACGCGCTCTCGAGCCAGGGGCTGTTCCTCCTCAACGGTCCCACCGGCGCCGGCAAGTCGAGTGTGCTCGACGCCGTGTGCTTCGCGCTCTACGGCTCGGTGCCCGGAGCCCGCCACTCCGCCAAGAGGCTGCGCAGCGACCACGCGGCCGAGTCCGTCGCTCCCGAGGTCTCCCTCGAGTTCTCCATCGCCGACCGCCGTTTCCAGGTGGTGCGGTCACCCGCCTGGGAACGCCCGGCGCGGAGGGGCGGCGGAACGACCACGGAGCAGGCACGCACCCTGCTCAGCGAGCGGATCGGATTCGACTGGGTCCAGAAGTCGGCGCGCAACGACGAGGCGGGGCTGGAGCTGCAGTCCCTGCTCGGCATGGACAAGGAACAGTTCACCAAGGTGGTGATGCTGCCGCAGGGCGAGTTCGCGGCCTTCCTCCGGGCCGACGCCAAGCCGCGGCGCGAACTGCTGCAGAGGCTCTTCTCGACCACCCGCTTCGAGGACCTCGAGGGGTTGTTCGCGGAGGCGAGCCAGCAGATCGCCCGGAAGCTGGCCGAGCAGGAGGGGAAGCAGCGGAACCTCCTGCTGCGGGCCGTCGATGAAGCCGAACGCCACGGCCTGGCCGTAGTGGCCGCCGGTGCCGACCAGGGCTCCTCCGAGGACCTCGCGGCATCGATGCGGGATCTGGCCGCAGCCCTCGCCGAGCGCCGGGATGCTGCCGCCCTCGAGAGCACGGAGCTGGCGGAGCAGAGCGCACTCGCCGACGGCGCACTGACGCTGCTGCGACGACAGCGCGCCCGCTCCGAAGCCCTCGCCACGCTTCGGTCCCAGCGCGAGCATCATGAGGGGCGCGCGCAGGAGATCGAGGGCCTCGAGGAGCTGACGCGCCGTCACGACCAGGCCCAGGCACTGACCGCCCTGCTACGGCTCGATGACGAAGGCACGGAAGCACTCGGACGGGCTCGCACGCTGCACGGAGACGCCCTGCTGCGCCTCCGGCAGAATGCGACGGCCGCCGAGTACCTGGATGAGGACGACCTGTCCGGGGACGAGGTGCCACGCGGCCTGCTGACCGACGGTTGCGCGGCGTCCTCCTCCGCACTGGGGGTCCTCCGCGCGGCGCTGCCGGATGAGCAGCGGCTGCTGGACGTGCGGTCCGAACTGCAGTCCCTGGCCGGGAGGACCCGGCAGCTCGACGCCCGTATCGGCGACGCGGAGGAGGCGATCGGCCGCCTTCAGCGCGAGCGCACGGTTGATGCCGAAAGCGTCGTCCACCTGCGCCGGGCCGCCGACGGACTGACCCACCTCCGAGCCGATCTCGCCGCGGCCGTGCGGGCGGAGGAGACGGTCGAGCAGTACCTCGCCGCCGCCGGCCGCCGCGATGCGGCCGAGACCGAGCACGGGGCAGCGTCGGAGCGGTTCCTGCAGTTGAAGGAGGAGTGGCTCGCCAAGCTGCAGCTACGGCTCGAGCAGGCCGCCGAGGAACTCGCCGAGCAGTTGCAGGACGGGCAGCCGTGCCCGGTGTGCGGCAGCCCCGAGCACCCGGCCCCGGTGACCTCCCCAGGAGGGGACCGCATCACCCTCGACGAGGAACAGTCCGCACGCCGCCTGCAGGCGGACGCCGAAGCGACGCTCCACGATGCCCGTGAAGTGCGGGACCGGGCACGCCTGGAGGTGGCGGAACTCGCAGCCCGCGGCGGCGACGCCGAGCCAGGGGACGCGGCGGCGCTGACGCGTACCGCCCGCCTCAGGCTGCAGGACGCCGAGGCCGCCCACGCCGAGTGTGCCGCCCTCGAGGAACGGATGCGCCGCGCGGCGGAGGAGGAGGAGAGGACCGGTGCGGTACGCGATGCCCTGCGGGATGAACGCGCCGCGGCACAGTCGCGGCGGTCGTCGCTGCTCGACCAGGAGGAGACCCTCGCGCAGCGGCTCAGTGGCCTGCAGGGCAGCTCGTCCTCGCTGGCGGCCCGTATCGACCAGGTCCAGGCGGCCTTCGACGACCTCGAGGCCGTTCGGGAATCACTCGACGCCCTAGGAAGCGCTGCGGCCCGCCGGGAGGACAACCGCCGGCGGCTCGAGGAAGCGCTCCTCGGCACGCCCTTCAGCACGGGGGACGGAGCCCGCGCGGCACTGCTGCCGGACGACCGTCACGCCCGCGCGGTGCAGGCGATCAGGGACCACGAGGTCCGCGGACACCACCTGGACGCCGCATGGGACGACGACGGCATCCGCGAGGCCCTGCGCGAGGAACGCGACGGCGTCACACCCCCTACCGAGGAGGACGAACGGCACGCCGGTGCTGCCGCCGACGACCTCCGGGCGCGAGCACATCGGGCCGGCATCGGTGCGGAGGTGCTCGGGCACTCCGTCGCGCAACTGGACAGCTACGCCGCGCAGCTCGCCGACCTCGAACGCGACATCGCACCGCTGCGCGAAGAAGCGCACCGGGTCTCGGCCGTCGCCGACACAGCGCGCGGCGGCGGGGAGAACCTCTACAAGATGTCCCTCGCGACCTACGTGCTGGCGTCGCGGCTCGAACAGGTCGCAGCCGCCGCCACCGAGCGCCTGCTGCAGATGTCCGACGGCCGGTACCAGCTGGTCCACAGCGATGCCACGTCCGGGAACAAGAGGTCGGGTCTCGGCCTCAACGTGATCGACGGCTGGACGGGCAACAGGCGGGACACCTCGACCCTCTCCGGCGGCGAGTCCTTCATGGCATCGCTCGCACTGGCCCTCGGACTGGCCGACGTGGTGCAGCAGGAAGCGGGAGGCCTGGATATCGAGACCCTCTTCGTCGACGAGGGGTTCGGGTCCCTGGACGACCAGGCGCTGGAACAGGTCATGGACGCCCTGGAAGGGCTGAGGAGCGGTGGCCGGGTCGTGGGCCTGGTGAGCCACGTGCCCGAACTCAAACAGCGGGTGGCGGCGCAACTGCAGGTCCTGAAGGGCAGGCAGGGCTCCATCCTGCGCTATGTGGAGCAACCGGCCGGCGTGTAAACTTGTCGGGTTACCGGGTCGGGCGCATCGGGAGGGGGGACGATGCGCGTTTGATGCACCCGGAAAGCGCATGTACACAATCCCTTCACCGGCTTCGCCGGACTCCTTCCCCCCTGCGGGCTCGTCCTCCACTCCGGCCCCCGACCGCCCCCGGCGGTCCCGCCTCGGCAGGTTCGGTGTCCTCCCGCAGCTCGCGGGCACCTCGTTCCTCGTCCTGGGCCTCTTCGCGAGGCTTCCGCTCGCGATGCTCACCGTCGGAGCCCTGACGCTCGTCACGACTGCGAGCGGCTCCTACGCGGCAGGTGGTTTCGCTGCAGGCGCCGTCGGTATCGGCTCCGCGCTCGGTGCCCCGCTCCTCGGCTTCCTCGCGGACAAGCGTGGGCAGCGGATCGTCCTGCTGGCGTCGGCGGTCCTGAACACCGTGGCCATTGCCGCGCTGCTGGTGGTGACGCTGACCAGCAGTGGCTTCAGCGGTAACGCCCTGTCGCTCGTCCTCGCAACCTCCTTCGCCATGGGCTTCACCTGCCCGCAGATCGGTCCGCTCGCCAGGGTCCGGTGGATGGCGATGACGCGCCGCACCCCCCGGTCGGATCTCGACACGGCGCTCTCCTACGAAGGGACAGCGGACGAGCTCACGTTCGTCCTCGGTCCCGCCCTCGTGGGGCTGCTCGCGAGCCTCATCGCTCCGTGGCTTCCGCTCGCCCTGGCTGCGGCCCTCACCATCACGCTCGTCAGTGCCTTCGCGGTGCACCGGACCGTCGCGTTCAGCGATGACGCACCGGCTGCCGGCACCGCCGGGAGTGGGGAAGGCGCGGAGACCGCGGCGCCTCGGGACTACCGGCCCGCGCTCGTCCTGCTTCCCGTGGCGGGCATGATCGCCATCGGCACGTTCTTCGGCTCCACACAGACGTTCCTCACGGCGTTCGCCGGGGACTTCGGCGTGGCCGAGTCCTCCGGGCTGCTGTACGCGGTGATGGGACTGAGCTCGGCATTCGCCGCCCTGTCCGTGGCCTACTGGTCGCAGCGATTCGGCCACACCGGCCGGTGGATGGCATCGGCGGCGGGCATGGCGGGAGCTGCCGCGGCATTGGCCCTCCCGCACTCCATCCCCGCCATGCTGGCCGTGCTGTTCGTCCTCGGGGTCTTCGTCGGCCCGACCATGGTCACCATCTTCTCCATCGGCTCCGCCGTCGCCCCGGGTCACAGGCTGGGCACCGTCATGACGCTGCTCGCGAGCGGCATCGTCGCCGGGACCGCGATCGGCTCGGCCCTCGCCGGAACCCTCGCGGAAGCCGCCGGGGCGGCCGGGGCCGCCGTCGTCCCGGCGTCGGCGGCGGGGGTCCTGCTCGTCCTCGGGGCCGCGTCCGCCGTCGCGCTGCGGCCGCCCCGTCCCTGATCCTTGCTCCGGACAATGATCAGCCTGCTGTCAATTGCCTCGGGCCGAGCATAGGATCAAAGGACATCCGAGACACAGGAGGAAGCATGAGTACCGAAGGCACCGGGCAGAACGACACGGACGACACGGACGGCATCGGCCCGGAGGGAACGATCCCCGTGAGCGACGACGGCGTGGCGGCCGGATCCACCGACGAGGCGAGCAACTTCGAACCCGAAGAGGACGACGGCGGCTCCTAGGAGCGTCGCGGGCCCTACGACACTTGCGGACCACGCCGGCGAGCTGTCTCAGCAGCTCGCCGGCGTGCTTCAGCTGCTGATGGAACTCAGCTGATGCTCGGGGCGCGGGTCGGCGGGTCGGGGATGTGGATGTTGCCCGTGAAGACGCCACCGGTGACGACATCCGTCTCCTGGGCCGCCACCGAAGCCGGCGCCCCCAAAACCGGCGCCCCCAAAACCGGCGTCGCAGAAACCGGCAGCGCAGAAACCGCCACCGAGGCGCCGGCGGTGGGTCGATGGCCACCGAAATGCTCGTCGGTGTCGTTCCGCAGGTGCAGGGCGACATCATGCGCGTACGGCCTGTCGGCCGGATTCCTCGACGTCATCCGGCGCAGGAGGTCGCTCCAGTCGGGGCCGAGCGAATCAGGCACCTCGGGGTCGCGCAGCAACCTCGCCAGCGCGGCCTCGACCACCGGGCCGGGGAAGGCCTTGACGCCGGTCAGGCACTCGAGGAGCACGAGCCCGAGGGAGTAGATGTCGCTGCGCTCGTCCAGCGGGTCGCCCTTGGCCTGCTCGGGGCTCAGGTAGTTCGCAGTACCGATCGTCGCACCGATGGCCGTGGCCATCGTGGCTTCCACCATCCGGGCGATACCGAAGTCGGTCAGCTTCGCGTACAGGCGTGTGGCGTTGTCCCCGCTGTGGAACATCAGGATGTTGGCCGGCTTGACGTCCCGGTGCACCACTCCCTCGGAGTGGATGTAGGCCAGCGCGTCCGCCAGGTCCGCGCCGAGCTGGGCGACGTCCTCGGCGGGAAGTGCGCCGCGCTTGAGGAGGTGCCGGAGGTCCTCGCCGTCCACGAGTTCCATGACCAGGAACCCCGTGGTGCGGCCCTCGTCGTCCTCGTGGATGCCGGCGTCGTGGAGCGTCACCAGACCCGGGTGGTTCAGGGTGGAGAGCAGCATCGTCTCCGTGTGCTGGCGTCGGTAGTTGTCGTCGTCCGCCGTCGTGGGATTGAAGATCTTGATGGCGACATCGCGACCGAGATTCCTGTCCACGGCGCGGTACACCGAAGCAGCTCCGCCGACGCCGAGCAGGTCGGTGGTCTGGTACCGGTCAGCAAGGAGCACATCCATGGGTGTCCTCCCGCTACAGGTTGTGGGTATCGATCATCGCCGAGCCTCACCATAAGGCTGCTGATCAGTTTCAGTATAACGCGGGTGCACCGCCTGAATGGCGCTGCCACGCACGCGTCGGCGGACATTCGCGCAGGAGTCCTCAGCCGAGGAACGCGACGGCCGCATCCTTGAAGGCCCTGGCGGTGATGGCATTCGCATGGTTCCTGCCCGGCAGCGTCGCGATCCTCGCCTGCGGAGCCCAGTCGCCGAGGTCCTCGATGCCGCCGCTGTACTCGTCCTGGTCGCCCGAGACCAGGAGGAGGGGCATCCTCGGCACGGCGCCTCGTGGGTCGAACGGCTCCGTCTTGATCGCGGAGACCATCGCCAGGAGCGACGGGAGGTCGTTGTGGGGGCCCGCCTGCGCCATGCGCAGGAGGTCGGCGGTGGCCGGATCCTGCGGCGGGGCGCCGCCGGCGAGGAAGCGCTCGGCTCCCTCGAGGTCGAAGGCGGCGAGCGGATCTCCCGTGCCGGGTCCGCCGAGCACCATCCTGCGGACGATCTCCGGCTGCGTGGCGCCGAACTCCCACGCCAGGCGCGAGCCGAGGGAGTAGCCGATGATGTCTACGCCGGAGGTCCGGTCGTCCTCGCGGAGGGGCAGCACCCTCTCATCGAACAGGGCCTGCAAGATGTCCGCCCGCATGCGGCTCGGGGCATAGGCGGCGGCGTCATCCGGCGCGGCGCTGTCCCCGTGCGCGGGCAGGTCGACCATGATCACGCTGCGCCCGGCGTCCCCCAGGAAGCGCACCCAGCCGGTGTCGATCCAGTTCTGCCGGGACGAGGAACCGAAGCCGTGCAGAAGCAGGATCGGCGGCAGGGGGCGCGGATCGGCGGCATCGCTGCGCGTGATGGACAGGTGGGGGTCGACGCCTTCGACGGCGTGTACGGCGTGGTGGTCCATGCCCCCATGGTAAGGGCGGCAGAGATATGTGCACCGTTGAACACATCCCCGCCGCGCGGCCCTCGGGCCGACGACTGTGACTTTAGACACTTTCCGCCCGCGGGGCAACCCGGGGGTCCGGTCGGCCCGCAATGAGACGTCGACCGCAGTCCGAACATGCCGGACGTCCTGACAGCGCACGCCGAATGAGTTATAGTCATTCTGACCCTAACAAGGGGAATGATGCGGGAGGCGAAAGGGCCGTCATGCACAGCTCGGCCAACGTCTCGGAGCGGCAGGCACAGGCGCCCTCCCTCGCCATCTCCACCGTCATCTTCGCGCTCCGCACCGACCCCGGGTCGGGGCGGTCCGAGATCTGGCTCCCGCTGGTCCGGCGTATCCGGCAGCCGCACCTCGGGCGCTGGGCGCTGCCGGGAGGGCCGCTGGGTGGCCAGGAGTCCCTGCAGGACGCCGCAGCGCGGAACCTGAGGGAGACGACGGACCTCGAGCCCACCTACCTCGAGCAGCTGTACGCCTTCGGTGGCCTCGACCGGTCCGCCACCCAGCGCCTCGTCTCGATCGTGTACTGGGCACTCGTCCGGCCGGACCAGGCCGACCTGGCCCGGGAGTCCGAGAACGTGCGGTGGTTCCGTGCCGCCGATGCGGCAGGCCTCGCCTTCGACCACGACGAGATCGTGGCCTACGCCCTCCAGCGACTCCGCGGCAAGATCGAGTACGGCTCGGTCGCCTACCACTTCCTGGGCGAGCGCTTCACGCTCGCGCAGCTCCGGGGCGTGTACGAGGCGGTGCTCGGCAGGCACCTCGATCCGGCGAACTTCCGGCGCCAGCTCCGGTCCGCGAAGGATATCGCCGCGACGGACGAGGTGCTGCAGGGCGGGCGCAACCGCCCGCCGCGCCTCTACCGGTACACCGGGACACCCGCGGAAGCATCGACGTCGGACGCCGGCTCGGCGAGCGGTCCACCCGCCGAACCCGCAGCCCGCGCACCCGCCGAACCCGCAGCTGCCGAACCAGCCGCCGAACCCGCAGCCCGCGCACCCGCAGCCCGCGCACCGGCGGCCCGAGAACCGGCCTGATCCGGTGCCACCGCGCTCGTCCCACTCCAGCCCCGACTCCGACTCCGTCGCCGGCCGTGCCCGGCCGACCCCACTCCAAGGAGAAGCACGTGTCCGTTCCCACCGCCATCCAGCACTCACGCGACGAGTCGGAAGCGTCCCTGTCGACCGCGACCTGCTCACCCGACCTCGCCCGTGATCCCTGGTCCTTCGACGCCCTTCCCATGCCGGGCTACGGCCCGGGGGCATCCATGGGAGACGCAGCCCCGCCCGAGACGCCCCGCCAGGGGGAACTGCCGGAGGAGTACCGGACCGCCTCGGCCGAGGACCTCGACCGCAGGATCCTCGCGGCGAAAGCGTTCCTCGGTGAATCCGCCGTCATCCTCGGGCACTTCTACCAGCGCGACGAGGTGGTGAAGTACGCGGACTTCGTGGGGGACAGCTACCAGCTCGCACGCGCTGCCACCGAACGGTCCTCGGCCGAGGCCATCATCTTCTGCGGAGTCCACTTCATGGCGGAGACCGCGGACATGCTGTCGACGCCGCAGCAGGCCGTGATCCTGCCCAACCTCGCGGCGGGCTGCTCGATGGCCGACATGGCGGACATCGACTCCGTCTCCGAGTGCTGGGACCAGCTGACGGCGCTCTTCGGATCGGAACCGGACGCCGACGGGAGGCAGCCGGTCATCCCCGTCACCTACATGAACTCGTCCGCCGCCCTCAAGGGTTTCTGCGGCGAGAACGGCGGGATCGTCTGCACCTCCTCGAACGCCGCCGCGGTGCTCGAGTGGGCGTTCGAGCGTGGACAGCGCGTCCTGTTCTTCCCCGACCAGCACCTCGGGCGCAACACCGCCAAGGCCATGGGCGTGCCGCTGGAGCAGATGCCGATGTGGAATCCACGCAGGCCCTGGGGCGGAACGGACGAGCAGACGCTGCGGGACTCCCGCGTGATCCTCTGGCACGGCTTCTGCTCGGTGCACAAGCGCTTCACCGTGGCGCAGATCGAGAAGGCACGCGCGAATTTTCCGGGGGTGCGCGTGATCGTGCACCCCGAGTGCCCGATGCCCGTGGTCGATGCCGCCGACGAGGCAGGCTCCACCGACTACATCCGGAAGGCGATCGCGGCCGCCGAGCCGGGCAGCACCTTCGCGGTCGGTACGGAGATCAACATGGTGAACCGGCTCGCGGCGCAGTACCCCGAGCACACGATCTTCTGCCTCGATCCCGTCATCTGCCCGTGCTCGACCATGTACCGCATCCACCCCGGGTACCTCGCCTGGGTGCTGGAAGGACTCGTCGACGGCCGGGTGTTCAACCGCATCACGGTGCCCGACGCCGTGACCGCCCATGCCCGCGTCGCCCTCAACCGCATGCTCGCGGTGCAGCCGTGACACCGGATCCTCCGGTGCGCGGGACGGGCGCCCGTCCCGGTACCCGCCGCGCCGTCGTCGTCGGTGGCGGTGTCGCCGGGCTGCAGGCGGCGCTCACGGTCCGGCGCCTCGATCCGGGCTGGGACGTCGTGCTGCTCACCAAGGCGGACCTCGTCGAGAGCAACACGAGGTACGCGCAGGGCGGTATCGCCGCCGTCGTCCCGCACCTGGCACAGGCCGGGGGCGCCGCGACGGAGGAGGGGGAGTCCGACTCGGTGGAGGCACACATCGCGGACACGCTCGCTGCCGGTGCCGGCCTTGCCGACCAGCACGCCGTCGCGGTCCTCTGCGAGGGTGCCGCGGACGGCATACGCACGCTGCAGGAGGCCGGGGTGGCCTTCGATACCGCGACCGGCAGCGCGGCACCCGCGCTGGGCCGCGAGGCGGCGCACTCCGCCGCGAGGGTCCTGCACATCCGCGGTGACGCGACCGGTGCCGGCCTGGTGGATGTCCTCGCCGCCGCGGTGCGCAGCGACCAGGGGATCCGCGTGGTCGAGAACGCCGTCGTGACGCGGGTCCTGCTCGAGGGACGTCCCGGAGACGCGCCACGCGCCACCGGCGTCGAACTGCTCCAGGACGGGGAGGTGCGGCAGCTGGGGGCGGACGCCGTGGTGCTCGCCACGGGCGGAGCCGGGCAGCTCTTCGAGCACACGACCAACCCGGCGATCGCCACCGGCGACGGCGTGGCCCTGGCCTGGCGGGCAGGCGCCGTGGTCGCCGACCTCGAGTTCTTCCAGTTCCACCCCACCTCCCTGGACGTCCCGGGGAACCCGCTCGTCTCCGAAGCCGTCCGCGGCGAGGGCGCGCGGCTCCTGGATGCCCGGGGACACGCGTTCATGGAGGACTACCACCCCGACGGGGACCTGGCACCGCGCGACGTCGTCTCCCGCAGCATCGCCCGCCACCTGGCCCGCGCCAGGGCCACGGATACGGATACGGCTACGGCTACGGCCACGGATGCCGACACGGTGCAGGCATCGCGGGTCTGGCTCGACGCGACCGCGCTCGGGAAGGCATTCCTGGCCGGCCGTTTCCCGTTCCTCACGGCGCTGACCGCCCGGTACGGGTTCGACTGGTCCTCCTCCCCGGTGCCGGTGGTGCCCGCGGCCCACTACTGGATGGGCGGCGTGCGGACGGACACGGACGGGCGGACCTCGGTCCCGGGACTCTTCGCGGTGGGTGAGGTGGCCTGCACCGGCGTGCACGGCGCCAACCGGCTCGCCTCGAACAGCCTGCTCGAAGGAGTGGTCTTCGGTGCCCGGTGCGCGACGGCGATCGTCGACGGCGGGGGAGAAGCGCCGCGGTTCGACGCCGAGCTCCTCGACCTCGAGGCGGAGGCGACGGCCACCCAGGACTTCACACGCGCGGACCTGCGGTCCCTCATGTCCGACCACGCCGGTGTACTGCGCACGGGGGACGGATTGGACCTCGCCCGCAAGCACCTGGCCGCCTACCGGCCGGGCAGCGACCCGGAGACGGCCAACCTGCTGCTGTGTGCGCGGCTTCTCGTGCATGCGGCGGCCGGCAGGGCCGAGTCCTGCGGAGCGCACTACCGCTCGGACCAGCCCGACGATGCCTCCCGCCCCGCCCCGAGCCGGTCCTACGTACGAGCCCAAGGAAGAACGCCATGACCCAGACCACAGCCGGCACGCCGGCCACCGCGACGACGGCCGCACGGCCGCCGCAGCACCTGATCGACGCCGTCGTCGCCGCGGCTCTGGCCGAGGACGCACCCTGGGGTGACATCACCTGCCAGGCGCTCATCGATCCCGACCGGACGGCGACGGCGACGGTCACGGCGCGCGAACCGGGGATCCTCTGCGGGACGGCCGCGATCGAGGCCGCCATGCGCCTCACCGACCCGCGCATCCGCGTGGCCTTCCCGCAGGCGGACGGCACCCGCTTCGGCGCCGGCGACACCCTCGCGGAGATCAGCGGACCGGCGGCGGGCATCCTCACCGCGGAACGTACGGCCCTCAACATCGCGCAGCGCCTCAGCGGCATAGCGACGATGACGAGGGCGTTCGTCGACGCCGCTGCCGGCACGCACGCGCGCATCGTCGACACCCGGAAGACGACCCCCGGGCTCAGGGTGCTGGAACGCTGGGCCGTCCGATGCGGTGGAGGCTCCAACCACCGCTCCGGCCTCTCCGACGCCGTCATGGTCAAGGACAACCACCTGGCGCTCCTCGCGGTCGACGGTCCCGGGGCCCTCACCGAAGCCCTCCTGGCGGTCCGGGGCCGGCTGCCGCACACGGTCCACGTGGAGGTCGAGGTGGACCGGCTGGACCAGATCGAACCGGTCCTCGCCGCGGGGGTGGACACGATCATGCTCGACAACTTCACCCTCGACGACCTCGCGGAGGGCGTGCGCCGGATCGGGAGGCGCGCCCTCACCGAAGCCAGCGGCAACGTCGGGCTGGACACCGTCGCGGCCATCGCAGCGACGGGCGTCGACATCATCTCCGCGGGCGCCCTCACGCACAGCGTCCGGTCCCTCGACCTCGGGCTGGACTTCGCTCCACTGCCCCCCGCGGCGTCGGGGCGTCCATGATCTACCTGGATGCCGCGGCCACGGCGCCGGCACGGCGGGAGGTCCTCGAGGAGATGTGGCCCCTGCTGACGGCGACCTTCGGCAACCCGTCGAGCCACCACGCCTATGGTGAGGCCGCCGCCACGCACTTCTCGCGGGCACGCTCCCGCGTCGCGGGGCTGCTCGGCTGCAGGCCCTCCGAGATCATCTTCACGTCGGGCGGCACAGAGGCCGACAACCTCGCCCTCAAGGGCATCGCCCTCGCGGCACCGCGCGGGCGCCATGTCGTCACGAGCGCCATCGAGCACCCGGCGGTGCTGGAGGCCCTGGCCTACCTCCGGACGTTCCACGGGTTCCGCGTCACGATCGTGCCGGTCTCGGAGACGGGCCTCATCTCCCCGGCGGCGCTGGCCGCGGCCCTGGAGGTCGGCACCACCCTGTGCACCCTCATGTACGCCAACAACGAGGTGGGGACGGTCCAGGACATCCCGGCGCTGGCGGCCGTCTGCCGCAGCGCCGGCGTGCCCTTCCACACCGACGCCGTGCAGGCCGCGGGCTGGCTTCCGCTGGACGTCGACCGCCTGGGGGTCACGGCCCTCAGCATCTCGGGCCACAAGCTGGGCACACCGAAGGGGATCGGCCTGCTGTACCTCCGCGCGGGCACGCCCTGCGAGGCCGTGCTGCACGGCGGCGGCCAGGAACGCGGACGCCGGTCGGGCACGGAGAACGTGGCCGGCGCCGTCGGGCTCGCGCGGGCGCTGGAGCTCGCGCACGGCGCACTTCCCGGAGCCGCGGACACCGCGAGTGCCGACCGGGACGTGTTCAGCGGAGCCATCCTCGACGGCGTCCCGGGGTCGATCCTGACCGGCGACGCCGAGCACCGGCTCCCCAACCTCGCCTCGTTCTGCTTTCCTGCAGTCAGCGGAGAGGCCGTCCTCCTGGAACTCGAACGCCGCGGCGTCATCTGCTCGAGCGGGTCCGCGTGTGCTGCGGGTTCCGACGAGCCCTCCGCGGTGCTGCTGGCGCTCGGCCTGGACGAGGAGACGGCGTCCACCGCCGTGCGGTTCTCGTGGACACAGGACACGCCTCCCGAGGACCTCCGGCAGGCGGCCGACGCCGTGGTCGCCGCGGTCGGCACGGTGCGATCCCTCGGCACGGTCCGATCCCTCGGCGCGGCACGAAGCCCCGGCGCACTGACCGACGCCTAGACTGGCGGCACCGGGACACGGCCAGGAGGGACACGATGAAGATCGCATCCAGTAGGAGGGCGCAGCGTCGGTCGGGGAGCGTTGCGCGCACCATGGCCGCGGCAGCGCTCGCGGGTGTCCTCCTGGTGTCCTGCACCCAGGCGCCGGCAGGCACTGAGCCGTCGGCCCCTGTTTCCACTCCCGCGGCCGAACCCACCGCGGAACCGCTGCGTGAGGCGCGGGAGGGGTGGAAGGTCTTCACCGATCCCGCTCGGCTCGTGAGCTTCGAGCTTCCACGGGACTGGGTGGTGCAGCCGCTGCAGCCCGAGCCCGGAGCCTACGCCCCCGACTCGCTGCACTACGCCGTCCGCACCCCCGAGGGAACCACCACCGCTGAACTGCACACCGGCATCCTGACAGCCGAAGCCCCCTGCCCGGAGGCGGAGAGGACGCCCTATTACGTCATCGGCAGCGAGCCGCTCGAGCTGACCGGTGAGCCGCCGGCCGCGGCGGACATCGAGCCCCGCTTCGTGGTCCGGCTAATCACCGGATTCCGATTCTTCGGTGCGTACGGGATCACGGACCAGGTGGGCGGCGCCGACGGACTGGCGTGCGCCCTGCCGAACACCGTGCAGGGCGGCGAGGGGCTCGGCCGGTTCAGTTTCGGCGACCTCGAGGTGCTGGCACCCAAGGCGCCGGCGAACACCGGGCCGCAGACGGTGTCCTTCGGGACCATCGGGGAGGCGGAGGCGTACTACGGCACCCCGGAGTTCGCGACCATCCGCCAGATGATCCAGTCCGTGCAGGTCGCTGCGCCGCCCGCCGCCTAGGCCGGATCAGCCCGCCGGCTGCAGGGCCGCATAATCGACCCCGGTCAGCTCGACGCTGCGGTTCCAGAGCCGCGCGGCGATGTCTCGATCCAGCACCCGGGGCACCGGGGCGACGAGGCGGGGGGCGCCGCGGGTCTCGCCGGGGCCGGACGGACCGTAGTAGTCGCCACCCCGGACGTCCTCCGAGGTGGCGGCGTACAGCGTGGGTAGTGCGCCATCGGCATCGGACTGGCCCATGAGCCTGAAGAAGCCGCCGAAGACGTCGAGCACGGCCGGCGCCTGCATCCCCGCCGTGAGGTTCGTGTTCGCCAGTCCGGGATGTGCCGCCACCGACGTCAGGTCCCAGCCCGCTGCCCTCGCGCGCCTGTCGAGTTCCACCATGAAGTACAGGTTGGCGATCTTGCTCTGCCCGTACGCCCGCCACCGGCGATAGCCCCGCTCCGACTGCAGGTCGTCGAAATCGATGCGTCCCCGCTTGTGGGCGAGGCTGGAGAGCGTGACGACACGGGCGGATCCGGCCTCGTGGAGGTTCGGCAGCAACAGGCCCGTCAGTGCGAAGTGGCCGAGGTGGTTGGTGCCGAACTGCAGTTCGAAGCCGTCCGCCGTCGTGGACTTCGGGGTGGCCATCACCCCGGCGTTGTTGACGAGGATGTGGACCGGTCCGCTGAGGCCGGCCGCGAAATCACGGACGGAAGCGAGGCTCGCGAGGTCGAGGGTGCGCGCCTCGACCCGCTCGGTGCCGGCCAGCGAGCGGACCTTCTGCTCCGCCTCGCGCCCTCGCTGCCCGTTCCGGCACGCGAGCACCACCTCGGCGCCCTTCCGCGCGAGCCCGACGGCGGTCTGGAGTCCCAGCCCGCTGTTGGCGCCGGTGATGACCACGCGCCTGCCCGTCAGATCGCCGATGGCATCCGCTGTGAAGTCGCTCATGGTGTTCCTTCCTGCTGGTTCGTCCTGCCGGGCCGTGGTGCCCGCCGACGTCGGAGGTTACCGCCCCGCAACAGCATAGAGTTGGAGGCGATCCAGCCGCCTACCGGGAGCAACGAACCATGCGACGCACTGTCTCCGCCGATCTCGGTGCCGTGACGACGGCGGGCACCGAGGTGGTCCTGTCGATCGCCGTGGCAGGCCCGGCCGGGTACGAGGCGGTGGAGGAGGAGCTGTCGGTGCTGGTCGACGGACGCCCGGCGGACCTCCGCGAGCGGGAGGACAGGGACGGCACGAGGCTGCACCTGCTCACCACCCCGGAGGCCGCGTCGCTCGAGGTCCGGTACCGGGCAACAGTCACCGGTTCGGCGGCGGCCGCGCCCAGGGACGACGTCGACCTGGTGCGGTACGTCCGTCCGAGCCGCTACTGCGAGTCCGACAGGATCCTGCCCACGGCCTACGCGCAGTTCCCTGACGTGCAGGGTGGGGACCTCCTGCAGGCCGTACGGGACTGGGTGGCCGCGGAGCTGACCTATGTCTCGGGGTCCTCGCGCTTCACGGACAGCGCCGTGGACACGCTCCTGGCCCGCAGGGGGGTCTGCCGGGACTACGCGCATCTCGTGATCGCCCTCCTGAGGGCCCGGGACATCCCTGCACGCCTCGTATCCGTCTACGCGCCCGGCCTGAGCCCGATGGACTTCCACGCCGTCGTCGAGGCCTGGGTGGACGGGGCATGGCACGTGGTCGACGCGACCGGTCTCGCGCCGCGCGCCTCGATGCTGCGTATCGCGACCGGCAGGGACGCGACGGACACGGCGTTCCTCTCGACGATCGGGGGCGCGCTGCAACTCTCCAGCCTGTCGGTGACCGCGACGGTGGATGAGCTCCCCGTGGAGTACGCCGCCGAGCGGCTGGCGCTGGGCTGAGCCCGACGGCGCTCCGCTCCGGGGCTACTGCCCGAGACCCGCGTTGATCCTGTCCGTCAGCGCCCTGAGCTGATCCATCTCGGCCGGACCGAGGACCGGTGCCAGCACCTCCTGGATCCGTTGCACGTGGGCCGAACCGATCCGCCGCTGCAGTGCCCTGCCCTCGTCCGTGAGAGCCAGTTCGACGCCGCGCTGATCATTCTCCGCCGGCCGCTTCCGCACCAGGTTCTTCGCCTCGAGGCGATCCACCATGCGGCTCAGGCTCGGCTGGCTGATCAGGAGGTGGTTGTTGAGTTCGTTCAGGCGGGTCCAGCCGGTCGGGCAGCGGCTCAGGTTGAACAGGACGTCGTACTCCCCGATGGGCAGCTCCCGGAAGACGGGATCCTGCCGGATGCGGCGCATGACGCCCACCTGGGCCCGGAACAGCGACTCCCAGGTCTCGGATGCCTGCCGCACGGAGGAGGGGGCGGGATCGCCTGAGCCCCCGGCGCCGTCGGCCGCCGCCTCGGCGCCGCTGTGCTGCGCGTGGGTGTCCAACTGGTCAGCCATGGCTGTTCCCGGCCTCCTGCCGGCACCGCCGGCATACTAGATACATTTGCATCTAGTATACGCTTCCAGGCGACCGCCGGGCGGTCGTATCAGGTTGCGGCACCGGCCTCACGGCGCAGCGCCCGCTCCTCGCGGCGGCCCTCGATCAGCCGATAGAGCACCGGGACGAGGATGAGCGTCAGCGCGGTCGACGAGACCAGTCCGCCGATCACGACGACGGCGAGCGGCTGCGAGATGAATCCGCCCTCTCCGGTCAGGCCGAGGGCCATCGGTGTCAGCGCGAAGACCGTGGCCAGCGCCGTCATGAGGATCGGTCGCAGACGTTGGCGCGCACCCTCGCGGATCGCATCCGGGACGCGCAGGCCGGGCATCCCGTTGCGCGGCAGGCGGTACTGGTTGATGAGGTCGATCAGCACGATCGCGTTGGTGACCACGATGCCCACGAGCATGAGCATGCCGATGAGCGAGGGCAGCCCCAGCGGGATCCGCGTGATCAGCAGGAGGGCGATGGCGCCCGTGGCCGCAAAGGGAATCGACACGAGCAGGATCAGCGGCTGCACGAGGCTCTTGAACGTCGCGACCATGATGACGTAGACGATGGCGACGGCCGCCCAGAGCGCCAGGAACAGCTGGCCGAACGACTCCGCCTGCTGGGTGGACGCGCCGCCGACGGTGGCCGTCGCGCCGGCGGGCAGGTCGATGCCCTCGAGGCGTTCGTTCACCGCCGCCGTCAGCGTGCCGAGGTCGTTCCCGGCCGGCGTGATGGATACCCGTGCGGTCCGCTCCCCGTTCGCGCTCGTGACCGAGAGCGGTACCTGGACCTCGTCGACCGAGGCCACGGCGGACAGCGGGACGGGGCCCCGCGCCGTCGGGATCTGGAGGGTGCGGAGCTGGTCGAGGCTCGTGATCGGCGTGCCCTCGCCGATCAGCACCGGGAAGTCGTCCGCTTCGAAACGCACGGAACCCGCCGGAACCGGGCTGATGCTTCCGCCGAGCAGGCCGGCGATCTGGCCCTCGCTCAGGCCGGCGCCCACGGCGGCGGCCCGGTCCA
Organism: Arthrobacter sp. NPDC092385; assembly: GCF_044755105.1. Lineage (NCBI taxonomy): Bacteria > Bacillati > Actinomycetota > Actinomycetes > Micrococcales > Micrococcaceae > Arthrobacter > Arthrobacter sp. NPDC092385. The sequence goes on along the minus strand of NZ_JBIVQL010000007.1, from coordinate 46,915 downwards.
CGTCGATCTGGACCTGCGGCTGCGCGGCCGAGAGGTTGCTCGTGACCTCTCCGGCACCGTCGAGTCCCTGCATGCCGTCGAGCACGGCGCCGTTCGCGGTCTCGAGGTCCTCGGCGACCGGAGCTGTGATGTCGATGTCGATGGTGCTGGAGGTTCCGAAGCCTCCCTGCTGGCTCGAGAGGGAGAACATGCCCGCGTCCTGCAGCCCTTCGAGGTCCTGGCGCACGGACTCCTGCAGCGCCTCCTGGTCCGCATCCTCATCGGTGATCACGGTGAACGTCGCCACCGAGGCTCCGCCGGAGAACTGGGCGGCGAAGGCACCGTCGGCGTTGCCGACCGTCAGCTGGACGTCGCGGATCTCGGGGACGTCCGCCAGTACCTGCTCCGTACGGCCGGCCGCCTCGGAGGTCGTGGCGAGGCTCGTCCCCGGCGGAAGGGTCTGCGTGATGGAGAAGCTGTTCTGGCCCGAGCCCCCGAGGAGGTTCGTGGGGAGGAACGGGACCATCGCAGCGGTGGCGCCAAGGACGATCAGCCCGCTGACGAGCGTGATGACGGGGTGGCGTTGGGTTCCCGCGAGGATCGGGAGGTAGCCGCGCTGGAGGCGGGACGGACGTTCCGCGGGCGGAGCCTCGTGGGTGCTGTCCGCGGGGATCGTCACGGCATGGCGTGCCCCGCGGCGGCCCGGCGACGTCCGGGGCAGGAACCAGTAGGCGAGGACCGGGACGATGGTCAGGGAGACGGCGAGGGACGCCAGGAGGGCGATGCCCGTCGTGACGGCGAAGGGCCGGAACAGCTCGCCGGCGAGGCCGCCGACGAAGCCGATGGGCGCGAAGACGGCGACGGTGGTCAGCGTCGACGCCGTGATGGCCCCGGCCACCTCCCGCACCGCCGTCAGGATGGCCTCGCGCTTCTCCTCGCCGTAGCCGAGGTGCCGTTTGATGTTCTCGATGACCACGATCGAGTCGTCCACGACGCGTCCGATGGCGATGGTCAGTGCGCCCAGCGTCAGCAGGTTGAGGGAGTAGCCCGCGGCATAGAGCCCGATGAACGTGATGAGGAGCGACAGCGGGATCGAGATGGCGGTGACGAGGGTGGAGCGGACCGAGAGCAGGAAGACGAGGATGATGAGGACGGCGAATCCGAGGCCCAGGATGCCCTCGGTGGTGAGGTCGTCGATGCTGCGTTCGATGAACGGCGCCTGGTCGAACACCACCGTGATGTCCGCAGCGCTGCCGAGCTCCGCCTCGAGATCGGGGACGAGGGCCACGATCTCCTGCGAGATCTCCACGGTGTCGCCGTCGGGTACCTTCGTCACCGTCAGCGCGAGGGTCTCCACGCCGTTGGTGCGCGTCACGGAGGTGGCTTCGTCGTCGGCCAGGCCGACCTCCGCGAGCTCGCCGATCGTGACCGCCGGACCCGCGGGTGCGCTGCCCGACGACGGCAGGACCGGCAGCGCCTCGATGTCCTCGAGGGAGCCGATCCGGCTGCCCGCCTGGATGGTCAGGGACCGCGGGTCCTCCTCGAGGGTCCCCACGGGGAAGAGCGCCCCGTTGTCCTCGAGCGTGCTGGTCAGGTCGCCGACCGTCAGCCCTGCCGCCGCGAGGGCGCCGGGCCGGGGAAGCACCGCGACGTGCTGGCTGGTACCCCCGGAGACGTCGGCGGTACGGACGCCGTCGATCTTCTGCAGGCGGGGAACGGTCAGCCGGGCGAGGTCGCCGTTCAGTTCGCTGAGCGACTGGTCCGAGGACACCGCCATGAACACGATGGGCAGGTCGCTGATGCTGCCGGCGAGGGCCTGGGGTTCGACGTCCTCCGGCAGCGTGGGGCGCACCGTCGAGATCGCCCGGTCCACCTGTGCACGTGCCCGGTCGAGGTTGGTGCCGTAGACGAACACGAGGCTGACGGTCGAGACGCCGGTGCGCGAGGTGGACGACGAGGACTCGAGGCCCTCGACACCGCTCAGGGCGGCCTCGAGCGGCTCGCTGACCTGCTGGTCGAGGTACTCGGGCGAGGCTCCCTGCACGGTGGACAGGACCGTGATCTGGGGGAACTCGAGCGAGGGTATGAGCTCCTGCTTCAGCGATCCGAGCGTGATGACGCCGAAGACCGAGGCGAGGATGGTGATGAGCGCGATGAGCGCCCTGTTAGCCAGGGAGAGCTGAGCCAGACGGAACAAGGAACCTGCCTTCGATACTGACGGTTGACCGGCCGGCTGGCTCCGCCTGGTGCTACTTGAGCTTGAGGACCCGATCTGTCAGGGACTGGACGTCGGCCGCGAGGGACGGGTTCTCGTTGAGCTTGACGCCGTACCCGGGCAGCATCTCCTTCAGCTTCGGCTCCCAGCCGGACATCTTGGCCGGGAAGCAGCGCTTGAGCAGTTCCACCATGATCGGGGCCGCCGTCGAGGCGCCGGGCGAGGCTCCGAGGAGGGCTCCCACCGTGCCGTCGGCGGAGGTGATGACCTCGGTGCCGAACTGCAGCACGCCACCCTTCTTCGGTGCCTTCTTGATGACCTGTACACGCTGCCCGGCCGAGATCAGTTCCCAGCTGCCACCCTCGGCGGACGGCAGGAATTCGTTGAGCGACTCGTTCTTCGCATCGCGGTTCTTCAGGACCTCGGTGATGAGGTACTTGGTCAGCGACATATTGTCCTTGGCGACGGCGAGCATCGGCACGAGGTTCGAGGTGCGGATGGACGACGGGAGGTCCAGGTAGGACCCGCGCTTGAGGAACTTGGTGGAGAAACCGGCGTACGGGCCGAAGAGCAGGGAACGTTCTCCTTGGACGAAGCGCGTGTCCAGGTGGGGGACGGACATCGGCGGTGCGCCGACCGATGCCTGGCCGTAGACCTTCGCGTTGTGCTGGTTCACGAGCTCCGGGTCGGTGCACCGGAGGAACTGCCCGGAGACGGGGAAGCCGGCGAAGCCCCGGCCTTCGGGGATGCCGCTGCGCTGCAGGAGGTGGAGGGCGCCGCCGCCGGCACCGATGAAGACGAACTTCGTGGTCACCGTGGTGGTCTCGCCCGTCGCCCTGCTCCTGACCTTGACGTCCCAGCGGCCGTCGGAGGCCCGTGCGACGTCGAGCACGTCGAAGCCGTAGTGCAGGTCGACGCCGGTGCCCTCCAGGTAGCCGGTGAGCTGCCGGGTCAGGGCGCCGAAGTCGACGTCGGTACCGCCCTCGACGCGGGACGCCGCGACGGGCTGCGAGGGGTTGCGGCCCTTCATGACCAGGGGGGTCCACCCGGCGATGGTGTCGTGGTCCTCGCTGTGCTCCATGGTGCTGAACAGCGGCTGCGGGCTGAGCGCCTCGTAGCGCCTGCGCAGGTACTCGGCGTTCGCCTGGCCCCAGACGAAGCTCATGTGCGGCACGGGGTTGATGAAGCTGCGGGGATCGCCGAGGTGGCCCTCGGAGACCATGTGCGACCAGAACTGCCGCGAGACCTGGAACTGCTCGTTGATGGCGACGGCCTTGGCGGGGTCCACGGACCCGTCCTTGCCCGCGGGCGAGTAGTTCAGCTCGCACAGCGCGGAGTGGCCGGTACCTGCGTTGTTCCAGGGATCGGAGCTCTCCAGGCCGGCGACGTCGAGGCGTTCGAAGAGCGAGATGTCCCACTCGGGCTGGAGCTGACGCAGGAAGGCACCGAGCGTGGCGCTCATGATCCCGCCGCCGATCAAAACGACGTCGGTGGTCTTGGCCGGTGTGCCCTGATTCTTAGTGGTCAACGTCATCTCCAGTCGCGAGGTCCTAGCAGGGAAAGCCTAGCGTCTGGTGGTGACCTTACTTAAATCCGTCGGGGCCCACCCGGGCTGCCGGCCGCAGGCGCCGGAAGTGTCACTCGGAGGGTGCGGGCCGGGGCTCGACGCCGGCCAGATCGATCCGGTTGAAGACCTCGTTCATCACCGGGCTGACCGGGTACGTCGTGACGCGGGCACTCATCGCGAGTGCGGAGATCGGGAAGGCGAGAGGCACGGCCGGGATCCTGTCCGAGATCCGCGAACTGATGTCCGCGTACGCGGCCGTGCGCTCCTCGCCCGCGGGCAGGCCACGTGCCCGGTTGATCTTGCTGAAGAGCTGCGGGTCCTCGTAGCCGAACTCGGCGCTGTAGCTGCCGAAGAGGGCGCCCACGAAGTTGTCCGGGTCCTGGTAGCTTCCGCTCCAGCCCAGGAGGTGGAAGGCCCGGTCGCCGGACGCCTGGACTGCGGCCACATAGCCGTCGGTCCAGTCGATCGGCACGGGCTTGATGTTGAAGCCTGCCTCGGTCAGCTGCCGGCTGAGCTCGGCATAGGCCTTCTCGGGGGAAGGGAGGTAGGCCCGGGAAACGTTGCGCGGGTAATAGAAGGGAAGCTCGCGCCCGTCGTAGCCGGATTCCTCGAGCAGCTCCCTGGCGAGGTCGAGGTCGTACCCGTAGTCCTCCACCGTGTCGTTGCTCACGCCGAGCTTCTCCGGGATGAACTGGCGCGCCGGCTTGGTGCCCTGCAGGAAGCGGCCCTCGATCAGGGCGTCCTTGTCCACCGCATGGGCGACGGCCTCACGGAAGAGGGGGTTGTCGACACCCGGGAACTCCTCGTTCATCCCGAGGTACAGCACGGAGTAGGGATCGCGCTGGAGGAACTGGAGTCCGTTGCGTGCGAGGTCCACGGCGCTGTCCACGGAGACGAAGTCATAGCCGTCGATCCGGCCCGAGGTGAGGGCGCGTGCACGGGAATCGGCATTGGCGATCGTGGTGAAGATCACCCGCTCCACCTCGCCGCGCTCGCCCCAGTAACCGTCGAAGGACCTCAGTTCGACGGTGCCCGGCTCCCAGGAGACGAGCTCGAAGGGACCGGTGCCGACCGGTGCCCGGCCGAGGTCGTCCGCCGCTCCGGGTGCGAGGGCCGAGGGAGAGGACATGGCGAAGGCGGGGGCGGCGAGCGCCGGGACCAGTCCGGTGATCCGGCCCGTGAGCTGCACCTCGACGGTGTACTGCGCGGTCGCCGTGCAGCCTCCGTACAGGCTCACGTCGGGCTGGTCGGAATACGCCTTGAACACGCTCTCGAAGGGGAGCCGGGACGCGCCGGCGCGTGCTTCGGCGGGGGTGGAGTACCAGCGGTCGAAGTTGGCGCACACGGCGGCGGCGTCGAACGGCACGCCGTCCTGGAAGACGACGTCCTGCCGGAGCGTGAACTCGTAGGCGCGGCCGTCGTCCTGCTCCCGCCATGCTTCGGCGAGCAGGGCGGTCGGCTCGGAGGTGAGGGGGTCGACGCCCACGAGCCCCTGCATCATCTGCTGCGTGACGCGGTAGGACTCGGTGTCGTTGGCGAGTGCCGGGTCCAGCGTCCGGGGATCGGAGGCGGTGCCGAAGGTGAAGGTGGACAGATCGGTGGGCGCCTCGGCTGCCGTCGTCGTCGTCGGTTGCGGTGGTGCGACCTCGCCTGCTGTGCAGGAGACCAGGGATACCGCCGACGCGAGTACTGCTGCCATCGCGATCACGCCGCGTGCCCCGCGTCCGTTGCGGGTGTGGCGCGCGGCAGGGGTCTTCACAGGTTCGATCTCCGAGGGGCAGGGGGAGCCCGGTCATAGGGTTCCGGGTGTCTGGAATGCCCAAGTCTAGGCGATGGCCCCGGACGTTCCATGGAGGAACGCGCCATGCGCGGAGACAGGAACGCACCCTCCACCGTGAAGGTGGAGGGTCCGTCCGTGATCCCTGGAACACGTTAGAGGATTGGACCAGGGAGGTCAGGCGTCCTTAGCCCGCTGCGGGGGGCATCATGACGGTGTCGATGAGGTAGACGACGGCGTTGGCGGTCTGGACACCGCCGCAGATGACGTTGGCGCCGTTGACCATGAGTTCCTGGCCGGAGCCGGTGACCTCGAGGTCGGCGCCCTGGACGGTGGTCTGGGTGGTGCCCTCGAGCTCGGCGGGCTGGATCTTGCCGGGGACGACGTGGTAGGTGAGGATGCTGCTGAGGCCCTCGGTGTCGGTCTTGAGGCCCTCGACGGCCTCGGCGGGCAGGGCGGCGAAGGCTTCGTCGACGGGTGCGAAGACGGTGAACTCGCCGCCGTTGAGGGTGTCGACGAGGTCGACGTCGGGGTTGATCCCGCCGGAGACGGCAGCGGTGAGCTGGGTGAGGATGGGGTTGTTCGAGGCGGCGGTGGCGACGGGGTCCAGGGCCATGCCGGCGACCGATCCTGCGCCGTCGGGGACCGTCTCGGCGTAGCCGGCGCAGCCGGGGCCGACGAGGTTTGCTGCGGGATCCATCATGGCGTCCGCGGAGGCCGAGGGGCTCATGCTCGCTTCTGCCGACGGCGATGCCGACTCAGTGGCCATGCTGCTCTCGCTGCTCTCGCTGGCCATGCTGCTCGGGGTGGCCTCGGATGCTGCCTCTTCGCCGCCTCCACAGGCTGCGAGACCGAACATGGAGACTGCTGCGATACCGAGGATCGAGAGGTTCCTGCGCTTGGTGATTTCCATGAGATTTTCCTCCATAGATGGGACCCGGCGGGTGCCTGTGGTCGGTGGTCTTGCGATGAAACACATCGTGTCGATGTCTCACAGTTACTTCGGGCGCCCGGTGGGGGTGGATGGGTTGGATCTTCAGGAAAAATTCCGTCGTGTCTCCGCGGTCCTCTTTCGTGACCTACCCGTGACCTGCGGCGATGCAGCCGGCAGTGGCTCAGGGCAGAGAAAAAGCCCCGCCGGGCTCCTGGGCCCGGCGGGGCTTCTCCACCCGTCCGACGACGGGTGATGCAAGAGGGGACTTGAGAACCGTGGTGGACGCTCCAAGCGTCTGACGACGTTCCTTTCCACGTTGAAGACCCCGTTCACCCGCGGTTTGCTTCCGCCCGAGCCCGTTGCACAGGTGCCACTACCGCAACTTCTCGCAAGGAATACGGACGCCGCCGGAGGCCCAGCCTTTCGGGGCTGCAGGCAGCACTACTTCTTGCGCCCCTCGATGGCACTTTCCAACTGCACTTTCGGTTGCTTCACTCCAATCCGGTCCACCGCTTCGGGCGGTCTCCGAGGGCAGGAGAGTAAGCGCCTGCACACTGAAGAAGACGGCGAGTAATACTGTGCCGGCGACTACCCGCTGCTTAGGCAGAACGGACATCGCCAGAGGCACCAGGGCCATCACGAACATCGAGGTCGGTACGGCGTACCTTGAATGCCGAGCTTCCGCCCAGTCAGCTGACGTGAAATTGGCGTAATCGAGCAGCGGTGTGGGGTTGACGATCTGAGTTGCAGCCCAAAGGGTGATTGATGCCCCCAGCACCACGACTGCGGCTAAGCGATGTTGAGGAGTGCCCATGCGCATCACGAGTGCAAATGCCGCAACGAATAGCGCAGCGGAGGCAGCAAGGGGCAACCATCCATAGCCGTTCACAAGAGCACCGATGTGCGAGGTTTCCCCGAGAATGGGAGTGCCCACCGCGTTGACGAACCAGCCCGTGACCGTGGAGCCCAACTCAAGCGGTTCCGACTCATTCGTCACCCTAGGGTTGAGGCTGGTTGCGCACAGCTGGCAGAGGAGTCCCAGAAGCAGGCCCACACGTGCGGGCCAGAATGCCTTGTCACGATGCCGCACCAGTGCGAGCGGCACGAAGATCACGGACAGAATCTCGGTTAGGGATATAGCAGCTCCGGCCAACAGAAGAATCAGTGCTTCGCCCCTGGATCCAGGCCGCTTGAACAGCAGCCACGGCGTAGCGAACAAGAGGTACCAGTGCAGGTTAGCGGTGTTACCCGTTGTTTCGAGCGGGCCGGAGCTGATCAACAGGACGAGGGATGCAAGAGCTATACGAGTGTGCAGCCGTTCGTCCAACTCTCGAGAACAGTGAAAGACAAGAGCTGCGACGAGGGCAACGGTGAGGCAGCTGAGCAGGTTCATGCTCATCGCGTATCCACTGGGAGGAATGGCGGCGACAGTAAGACCCGCAATTATCCGAGGTACGAGATGAAGGTAGCCATCGTACGGATTGAATACGCCTCCGTTTCCATCGAGTGCTTGCTGCAGGAACACGCCGCCGTCTTCCGCCCACACTACGTCTCGAACTGATGAAGGCTGTCGATACAAGACAAGCAATGACGAGCCCACAATGCTGACCACCCAAGAGACTGGTCTGACCCATCTCGGTCGGGACAGCTTGCCGAAGTGCCGACCATACGCAGGTGTCGGAGCCTCGATGAACACGATCGCAAGTTTCGCACATGGAGCTCAACCGACCACCGAACGTCACCCTGCTGGATGGGGCGTGTCACTTCCGGGCACCAGGGATCGATTCGGAACACTAGGAGAAACAGTGTGTACTCCGAGTGAGGCGGCGGCGACCGACCGGTTGACGGAGTTCGCCGCCGAGTGGGCTGGCCGATATCCGGCAATCGAGACGCTCCGGAGAACTCGTGGGCTTCACTTCGTGTCGTTCCTCGAATACGACGTGGAGAGATCCGCCGGGTCATCCTCTCGACGAATGCGATCGAGTCGATCAATGCGCCGTAGCACTTCGCGAAAGGCGTCGCGATCCTCATTCTCGAGGAGCCTGCGGTATTGCGAGCGCGTCCCGGGCCCGATGCCGATCACGTTGTCGATGTGCTCCGCTACGACGTCGCAGATGTGGGGAGCCGTGCAGTAGAGCGGCGGATGCAGGGCCTTCGAAGGTCTTCGGGGTCTGCTTTCCCGTTTCCTCCCCATACCGGCTGACGCCGTAGGCGGTCGAGTCGTCTGCCCTCCTGCGCCTCCTGATTGTTGCCATGGATCGAGACAGCGGTACGTCTGTCACCGATCTCGACTACCCCACGAAGGCCTTTGCGAAACCGCTGTCGCTAGGATCTTCACTGTGCGCAAGAGGGGACTTGAACCCCTACGTCCGAAGACACTGGAACCTAAATCCAGCGCGTCTGCCAATTCCGCCACTCGCGCTCGGATGCACCCGACCGGGTGCATCCCTTTCTCTTCACTGTAGCGCCAAGGACAGGCGCGTTCGATCCCTGCGGGTCGATGCCTACTGGTCGATGCCGAGGTCCCGCCGCAGCTTCGCGACGTGGCCGGTGGCCCGCACGTTGTACTGGGCGAGCGAGACCTTCCCCTCCGCGTCGACGACGACGGTCGAGCGGATGAGCCCCTCGTAGGTCTTTCCGTAGTTCTTCTTCTCACCCCAGGCGCCGTACGCTTCGGCGACCGCATGGTCCTCGTCCGAGAGCAGCGGGAAGTTCAGGGACTCCTGGTCCGCGAAGGCGGCGAGCTTACGGACCGGGTCGGGGGAGATGCCCAGCACCTTGTAGCCGGCGCCGGCGAGCGAGGCCAGGTTGTCGCGGAAGTCGCAGGCCTCGGTGGTGCAGCCGGGAGTGGCGGCAGCCGGGTAGAAGTAGACCACCACCCTGCTTTCCCGGAGCGAGGACAGTGTCACGTCGCTGCCATGGGCGTCCTTGAGCGTAAAGTCGGGGGCACTATCACCGGCGGCTAGTCGTTGCGACATGCATACTCCTGAGGATTCGTGGGACGGCCGGAAGGGCGCGCTGCGCGGCACGGCCCTTCCCGCCGGCCGGGAAGACTCCTAGCCGGCCTAGCTATCATAGGGAAGATCCGACGCCGACGGCGGCAGCCGGTCTCCTAACCGAGAGGAAGTGCACTGTTCAATGCCCAACCTGGAGCAATGGCCCACGGGTCGACTGCTGACGACGGCGGCGCGCCTTGTCGAGCACGCCTGGAACGAGCGGCTGGTCGACATCGGGGTGACCCATGCAGGGGTCATCGCCCTCGGGGTCCTCGCGGACCAGGGCGCCATGACGCAGGCGAGCCTCGCGCAGATCGTGCGCGTGCAGGCCCAGACGATGGGCAAGACGCTCGCGCGGCTCGAGTCCAGGGGGCACGTGACGCGCGTGCGGAACGATCTCGACCGGCGCTCGCACATGGTCTCCATCTCCCCGGCAGGCCGGCAGGTCCTCGAGACCGCGGACGACATCGAGCGCACGCTCGTCGCGGGAGGCGGTCTCGTCTCGGAGGAACTGCGGGGCCACCTCCAGACCGTCATCCGCGAGCTGGGCGCTCCCCGCTGGAACTGGGCGGCATCGGACGATGCACCCCAGGAGGGCGTCGCCGTCGACGGCTCCGGCGCCTCCGGCCCTGCGGCGACCGTGCCGAGCTGAGGCCAGGAGCCACCGTTCCGGGCACCACGAGGCCCCTTGCCCCCGAGGCAGGGGCTTTTTGCGTGCTCGGAGGCACCCGGTTGGGCGACTCGCCCTACACCCGCTGGTAGGAGAAGGGAAGACTTCGGCGAAAAACCGCTGAGAAGGCAAAAAGTGCTTGCGTACTAAGCATGCTGATGTTTTGTTGGGAGGCGTGAGTGTCCAACGCCTGACGGAGAACAGCATGCAGAGTACCGCCCTACCCCGACCGACCGACGCCGACCGCCAGGGACAACCCGCGGACGCATCCGTCGTCGGGCACGGGGCGGACGACGGCGCGTACCAGGAGCGTCCCCTGAAGGCGGCACTGCAGGACGACATCGCCCTGCGGCACATGGACATCGCGGAATCGGTGGCGCGGTCGTTCGCGGCAACGGGCCCGGAGGCGTCGGACATCCGCCAGGTCGCGTACCTCGGGCTCATCAAGGCCGTGCAGCGGTTCAACCCCGCGCGGGGCATCGCCTTCGCCTCGTTCGCCGTCCCGACCATCAACGGCGAGATCAAGCGGTACCTGCGGGATTCGTGCTGGGTGGTCCGGCCGCCGCGGGAGGTCCAGGACCTCCGCACCGAGATCGCCAGGACGGCGCCCGCCATGGCTCAGCGCCTCGGGCGCGAAGCGACCGCCCGCGAACTGGGGCTCGAGCTGGGCTGGCCCGAGGAGAAGATCCTCGAAGCGCAGGCCTCCCATTCCAGCCTGCGCCCCGACTCCCTCGACGCGCCGTTCGAAGGCCGCAGCTGGGCCGACACCCTGGCGACCGACTCCAACGGCATGGAGCGCAGCGACGACATGATCTCCCTGCGCAGCGCCGTCAACGAACTCGACAGCAGCGAGAAGGAACTCCTCTACCGCCGCTACTTCATGGAGCAGACCCAGCAGGGGATCGGCGACGAGCTCGGCATGTCCCAGATGCAGGTGTCCAGGACGCTGGCGCGGATCCTGGTCAAGCTGCAGAAGCGGCTCCTCGGCGCACCTGCCGGGCAGGACCAGCGCCCCGCGCGGTCGAGCATCGCCTGAGAAGCTGCACCCGCTGAACCTCGGGTCGGTCCGTGTGCGGAGTCCGGGAGGGCTCCGGCGCGCCTAGGAGATGCCGTGGTCCGCCGCTGCGGCCAGCACCTGCTCCACGGTCACGGCCAGGAGGGCCGGATCCGGGGTGGGGGAGAACGTCTCGCCGACGCGCAGCGATTCATCCGTCAGGACGGTGTGGGGTCCGGGCGGCGGCCCCCACGAGGACACCGGTGCCGGCCCGAAGAGGATGACCGACGGCCTCGCGTAGGCCGACGCGAGGTGGGCGGCCCCCGTGTCGGCGGAGATCACGAGGGACGCATCCGCGATCAGTCGCGCGAAGCGGTCGAGGGGGAGGTTCCCCGCCGCGACGGACTCCTCGGGCAGCCCGGCGGCGTCGGCGACCGCGAGGGCGCGCGGTCGCTCCTTCCCGCTCCCCGTGAACACCACCCGATGACCGGCCGCGGCCAGGGAACGCGCCACTGCCGCGAACCGCTCCACGGGCCACAGGCGGCTGCCGTAGGCGGCTCCGACATGGACGACGACGGCGCCGGGGGCGTGGCTCTCGCCGTCGGGCACCCGCAGGCGGCAGTCCAGCGGATCGGCAGGGACCCCGTGCCAGCTGACGAGCGAGGCCCAGCGCTCGCGTTCGAGGGCGTCGTTGTCCCACTCGGGGCCCTCCCAGCCCGGCGAGCGGTGGCCCAGAAGGCGTCTCGCGCCGATCTCCTCGAGGCGGCCCCTGCTCTCGGCCCCGTTCCCGTGCAGGTTCACGGCCAGGTCGATCCGCCCGTGCTCGATGGGCAGGGGGTCGTCGAGTCCGTGGGTGGGCAGCAGGTCGTCGATCGCGTCGGTCAGCCCGACGATGGGCCGGAGCCATTCCTGCGCCGCGTAGAGGATGCGGTGGTCCGGGAAGGCCCGGCGCAGTCCCTTCAGTGCCGGCACCGCCACGAGGAGGTCACCGAGCTTGAGCGCCCGCAGGGCCAGGATCTCGGGGCGTCCGTCCGGAGCGGGAGTCGATGCGGGGATCTGGCGGGCGCTCGCGGCGCTGGTGCCCTCGGAAGTCATGCGAATCATCCTGCCAGAGGATCAGGTGCCACCCGTCGCACGCCGGCCATCGCACGCTGCCGTCGGCGGCCCCGCCGGGGTGCGGGCGGGACGGCCGGAGAAGAAGTTCGGCACAAAGTGTTTAGTACTGCTTCTTCTCGGGAACTAAGCCTGTATGCATACTTCGGCCGGACGTCCACGGACAGCGCCCCGGGCGGTCCTGTTCGACCGCGACGGGACCATCGTCGTGGACGTCCCCTACAACGGCGACCCTTCCCTCGTGCAGCCCATGCCCGGAGCCCGCGAGGTCCTCGACGGACTGCGCTCACGCGGTATCCCCGTCGGCGTGGTCACCAACCAGTCCGGGATCGCGCGGGGCTACGTCACGCGGGAGCAGGTCGACGCCGTCAACGCGCGCGTCGAGGAGCTGCTCGGGCCGTTCGACGTGTGGGAGGTCTGCCCCCACGGTTCCGACGACGGCTGCCCGTGCCGCAAACCGGCACCCGGCATGGTCCTCTCGGCCAGCGCGCGCCTGGACCTCGAGCCGTCCGAGGTCGCCGTGATCGGGGACATCGGAGCCGACATGGGCGCCGCTGCCGCCGCCGGTGCCCGGGCCGTACTGGTGCCGACCGACATCACGCTCGGGGAGGAGATCCGCTCGGCTCCGGCCGTCGCCGCGGATCTCGCCGGCGCCGTCGCCGCGCTGTGGGCGGAGGGCCCGTGAGGCGCCGCGTCCTCGTCGCCCGCCTCGACAGCGCCGGCGACGTCCTGCTGGCCGGACCGGCCGTCCGCGCCATCGCCGCCGGGGACCACGGGGACTCACCGAACGACGTCGTCATGCTGTGCGGGCCGCAGGGCGCGGCCGCGGCCCGCCTGCTGCCCGGCGTCGTCGACGTCCTCACCTGGTCCGCGCCCTGGATCATCGATCCCGCCCCCGAGCCCACGCCCGAGCTGATGGGCGAGCTGCACGACGCCGTGGTGGCCCTCGGCGTCGACGAGGCGGTTCTCCTGACCTCCTTCCACCAGTCACCGCTGCCGCTCGCGCTGCTGCTCCGGCTCGCCGGGATACGCCGGATCGCCGGGGCCTCCGTCGACTACGCGGGGTCGCTCCTCGATGTCCGCCTCAAGCCGGGGGAGGACTTCCCCGAGGACCAGCCGGAGGCCGAGCGCGCGCTCGGTATCGCGGAGGCCGCCGGCTACGCGCTGCCGCCCGGCGACGACGGCAGGCTCCAGGTCGCCGACCTCACGGACGCCTCGGACCTCGTGGGCAGGGGCCCGTACGTCGTGGTCCACCCGGGCGCCTCAGTGCCCGCCCGCGCGTGGCCGCCCCTGCACCACGCGGCCGCCGTCGAACTCCTCACCGCGGCCGGGTTCCGCGTCGTCGTCACGGGAGGACCGAACGAGACCGACCTGACCTCGACCGTCGCCGGCCCCGAGGCCCTGGACCTCGGCGGCCGGACCGACCTCGCCACGCTGGGATCCGTCCTCGCCGGGGCATCCGTGGTCATCACCGGCAACACCGGCCCGGCGCACCTCGCGGCGGCTGTCGGCACTCCCGTGGTGTGCCTGTTCTCGCCCGTGGTGCCGGCCATCCGCTGGGCACCGTACCGCGTGCCGGTGGAACTCCTGGGTGACCAGGACGCCGCATGCGCCCTCAGCCGCGCGCGCATCTGCCCGGTGCAGGGCCATCCGTGCCTGTCCAATGTCTCCCCGGAGGACGTCGTGGACGCCGTCCTCCGCCTCAGTTCCGGAATATCGTCACTCGGCTCACGCCGCAGCATCGGCCGCTCCGATGGCCGCAGAACAACGAGGGGAAACCGATGAGGATCCTGTTATGGCACGTCCACGGCGGCTGGACCGACGCCTTCGTGCGCGGTGCGCACACGTACGTGCTGCCCACCACGCCCGACGGCGGCGCATGGGGCCTCGGCCGGGCCGGGCGTGACTGGCCGGTGTCCGTCATCGAAGTGGCGCCGGAGGACCTGGCGGATGCCGACATCGATGTCGTCGTCCTGCAGAGGGTCGAGGAGATCGCCGAGTGCGAGCGGCTCCTGGGGCGCACGCCCGGCCGCGACCTGCCGGCGGTGTTCCTCGAGCACAACACTCCGCGGCGCGACATCGTGGGCACGGTCCATCCCCTGGCGGGCCAGGCGGACATCCCGGTCCTCCACGTCACGCACTTCAACGAGCTCTTCTGGGACAACGGTGGTGCGAGGACGAAGGTCATCGAGCACGGCATCGTGGACCCGGGCTACCTCTACACGGGGGAGCTGGAACAGCTCGCCGCGGTGATCAACGAACCCGTCCGCCGCGGCAGGATCACCGGGACCGACCTGCTGCCGCGCTTCGCCGGCGTCGCCCCGCTCGAGGTGTTCGGCATGGGGACGGACAGTCTCGCCGACGCGCTGGACCTCGGACCCGGAGAACTGCGCATCGGGGGCGACCTTCCCATGGCGGAGCTCCACGCCCGGCTCGGGCGCTCGCGGGCCTACGTCCACCCCCTGCGCTGGACCTCCCTCGGACTCTCGCTCCTCGAGGCCATGCATGTCGGGCTTCCCGTGCTGGCACTCGCGACGACGGAGGCGGCACGCGCGGTCCCCGCGGAGGCCGGGGCCATCTCGACCAGCATCGACGACCTCGTACGGATGGCAGCACGCCTCATCGACGATCCGGACGAAGCCCGGACACGGGGACTGGCCGCACGGGAGGCGGCACTCGCACGGTACGGGCTCGCCCGGTTCCTCGCCGACTGGGACGACGTCCTGGAGCAGGAACCGATGCGTCACCGTGTCCTGGCGGTTACAGAAAGGAAAGCGCAGTGAGGATATCGATGGTGTCTGAGCATGCAAGCCCGCTCGCGGCCCTGGGGGGAGTCGACGCCGGCGGACAGAACGTCCACGTCGCCGAACTGTCCCTCGCGCTCGCCCGGCGGGGACACGAGGTCACGGTGTATACGCGGCGTGACGATCCCGCGCTGCCGGACCGCGTGCGGACCGACCCCCGGCTGGAGGTCGTCCACGTCACCGCAGGGCCCGTCCGCAGCGTCCCCAAGGACCTGCTGCTGCCGTACATGGGCGAGTTCGCCGAAGGGATCGTCGAGGACTGGGGCCAGGACGCACCGGACATCGTGCACGGACATTTCTGGATGTCGGGTATCGCCGCGCTCGACGCCGCCCGCCAGTCACGGAGCGCTGGCCGCCCCGTGCAGGTCGTCCAGACCTTCCACGCCCTCGGCACCGTCAAGCGGCGCCACCAGGGGGCGGAGGACACCAGCCCGTCCGAGCGGCTCATGCTCGAGGCGATGGTGGGACGCAGCGCGGACCGGATCGTCGCGACGTGCTCCGACGAGGTGTTCGAGCTCAAGGCGATGGGCGTCCCGGGCAGCCGGGTCTCGATCGCCCCCTGCGGCGTCGACCTCGAGCTGTTCACGCCCAGGGGTCCCGTGGAGGACCGCGGCCGCGCGCACCGCATCGTGAGCGTCGGCCGGCTCGTGCCCCGCAAGGGCATGGACCTCGCCATCCGCGCCCTGCGTCAGCTCGCCGAGCGTGGGCAGGACGACGTCGAACTCGTCATCGTGGGGGGTGCAGGCAACTCGACCGGGCTCGAGGACGATCCCGAGGCGCAGCGCCTCCGCGCGCTGGCCGCCGAGCTCGGCGTCGCCGACCGCGTGGTCCTGCGGGGGCAGGTGTCCCGGGCGGAGATGCCCGCCGTCCTCCGCAGTGCCGACGCCGTCGTCTGCGCACCCTGGTACGAGCCGTTCGGCATCGTCCCGCTCGAGGCCATGGCCTGCGGCGTCCCCGTGGTCGCCGCAGCCGTCGGCGGCCTCGTCGACACCGTGGTGGACGGCAAGACCGGCCTCCATGTACCGCCCCAGGACCCGGCGGCCATCGCCGTCGCAGTCGCCGAGATGCTGGCGGATCCCGCATGGGCCCGCGAACTCGGCGACAACGGCTACCGCCGCGTGAAGGCCCGGTACTCGTGGAGCAGGATCGCCGCCGACACGGAGAGGGCCTACCAGACGGCCCTCAACGCGGCAGCGCCGGCACAACCGGCCACGGCGCGGCGGAGCGCCGCGCGTCGACTCGAAAGCACGGGAGGCAGGGCACTGTGACCACACACATCTCCGACGTATCAGCGGACACGCGCATCGACGCCGCGGGACGGGCTGCAGCTGCGCCGGCCGGGGGCAGGACCCCGGGCAGCCTGGACCAGGTCCAGACGGATTCGCGGCGGCTCGTGACGGACCACCTGCGCGCCGTCACCCCGGCCATCGAGTCCCTCCTCCAGAATGTCGGCACCCTCGCCGGCTGGGGGGTGGAGATGGCCGATCGCCTGCTGGCCGGCCAGCGCCTCCTCGCCGCGGGCAACGGGGGCTCGGCCGCCGAGGCCCAGCACCTCACCGCCGAACTCGTGGGCCGCTTCGACGGCGAACGCGAACCGTTCTCCGCGATCTCCCTCCACGCCGAGAGCTCCGCGGTCACGGCGATCGCCAACGACTACGGCTTCGACCGCATGTTCGCCCGCCAGGTGAGCGCCCACGGCCGGCAGGGAGACATCCTCGTGCTCCTGAGCACGAGCGGGAAGAGTCCGAACCTGCTGCACGCGGTGGACGCGGCGCGCGACGCCGGGATCACCACCTGGGCGCTCACCGGGGCGGGACCGAATCCGCTGACCGAGCGCGTCGACGACTTCGTGGCGATCGACGCGAAGTCCGCGAACGCCCAGGAGGGCCACCTGATCGCCCTCCACGCGATCTGCAGGGCCTTCGATGCCGAAGTGCACCGCCGCCGCCAGGAGGAGAAGCGATGAGGATCGTGGTGGTCGGGGACGTACTGCTCGACACGGACCTGTCCGGCGGTGCCGGCCGGCTCTCTCCCGACGCACCCGTGCCCGTCGTCGACGTCGACGCCGTCCAGCGCCGCGCCGGTGGTGCAGGCCTCGTGGCCCGCATGCTGCAGGCCGACGGACACGACGCCGTCCTCGTGACCGTCCTCGGCGAGGACGACGCCGCCGGGCTGCTGCGCGCAGAGCTCGAGGGCATCACCGTCGTCGCCGGTCCCTCGGGCGCCCCGACGCCGGTGAAGACCCGGGTGCGCGCTTCGGGCCAGCCGGTGGTGCGCTTCGACGAAGGATGCGCGAAGCCGCCCGTGCCGGGCTGCACCGAGGAGATGCTGACCGCACTCGACGGTGCCGACGCGATCATCGCAGCCGACTACGGCCGCGGCCTGCTCGCCAACGGGGGGTTGCGCGCCCGGCTGGAAGCCCTCACCGGGTCCACGCCGGTGGTCTGGGACCCCCACCCCTCGGGGGTGCAGCCTGTCCCGGGCGTCGCCGCGGTGACCCCGAACATCGGCGAGGCCCTCCGCTTCGCGGACGTGCAGGGGACCGGCACGCAGGCCGCGGCGGCCGCCGCCGACGTCCTGCTGGAGGCCTGGGGGAGCCGGGCGGTGCTCGTCACCATGGGAGAGCACGGCGCGCTCGTCGCCGCCGCCGGGCTCCTGCCCCAGGTGGTGCCCGCACCCCGCGTGAGCGCCTCCGACCCCTGCGGTGCGGGCGACCGCTTCGCCTCCGCGCTCGCCGTCGGGCTCGCCGAGGGAGCCGCGATCGACGCCGCCGCGCAGCAGGCGACGGAATCCGCAGCCCGCTTCCTCGGCTCCGGTGGCGTGAGCGCCATGGGCAACCGGCGGGAGGATGCGCCGCAGCAGCTGCCCGTCGACGGCCTCGACGCCCTCAACGTCGCTCGCCGGACGCGCGAGGCGGGCGGGACGGTCGTCGCCACCGGCGGATGCTTCGACCTCCTCCATGCCGGCCACGCACGGACGCTCGCCGCCGCGCGCCAGCTGGGCGACTGCCTGATCGTCTGCCTCAATTCGGACGAGTCGGTGCGGGGGCTCAAGGGCGAGAACCGGCCCATCATCAAGCAGGAGGACCGCGCCGAACTGCTCTCCGCCCTCGAGTGCGTCGACGCCGTGCTCGTCTTCGGCGAGTCGACGCCGGAGAACGCCATCTCCCGCCTGCAGCCCGACATCTGGGTCAAGGGCGGCGACTATGCGGCGGAGGACCTCCCCGAGGCCGCGCTCGTGAGCAGCTGGGGTGGCAGGACCGTCACGGTCCCCTACATCCCGGCCCGCTCCACCACCAAACTTGCAGCCGCCCTCGCACGAGTCGGCTGACGGGCTGCAGATCCGTGCCCGGTCCCTTCCGGCGGCCGGCACACGCAACGAAAGGAACGAACATGACCGAGAACGCAACGACCACCGCAGGAACTCCGGGCTTCAACCCGGGACGCGTCCTGGTGACCGGCGGAGGCTCCGGCCTCGGCGCGGCCATCGTGCAGGGCGTGATCGCCGCGGGAGGGACCCCCGTGGTGCTCGACCGCGACATCAGCCGCGTGACGGGCGTCAAGGCCTTCGAGGTCGACGTCGCCGACCGCGAGGCCGTGGAGGCAGCGGTCCGCGAGGCGGCCGAGATGATGGACGGCCTGGACGCCGTCGTCACCGCCGCCGGCATCGACCGGTGCGGAGCGCTCGACACGGTGCCCGCCGACCAGTGGGAGAAGGTGATCGGCGTGAACCTCATGGGCACCGCATCGACCGCCCGTGCCGCGCTGCCGTACCTGAAGAAGACGCACGGCCGCGTGGTCACGATCGCCTCGACGCTGGGCATCAAGGCCGTCGGCGACGCGACGGCCTACTGCGCCTCCAAGTTCGGGGTCATGGGCTTCTCGCAGGCCCTGGCCGCCGAGACGGCGGGCCAGATCGGCGTCACGACGATCATCCCCGGCGGCATGAAGACGCGGTTCTTCGACGACCGCGACGAGCAGTACAAGCCGCAGGACGACTCACGCCTCAACGACCCCGAGCGCGTCGCCGAGGCGATCCTCTTCGCGCTCTCGCAGCCCAAGAGCTGCGAGATCCGCGAGATGGTCATCGCCCACGCAGAAGAAGGCTCGTGGCCCTGAGTTCGGCCACGTCCGCGTAGACGGCGTCGGGCTGGACGGTAGCGACGAACGAGTCATCGTGCTCGCAGCGTTCCGCCGTCCAGCCCACCTGCGTGACATCCACCCCGCAGACGGGGCAGTGCGTCACCCACGAGAAATGCACGCGGTGGAGCGTCCGTCCCATCGCCCCCGCGTTGATCACATTGCCGATCCAGTAGACGCCCACGGTCGGCGTGCCGACGGCCTGGGCGAGGTGGCGGGGGCCGCTGTCGTTGCCGACCATGACGGCGCTGCGGTCCAGGACCCCCGTCAGCTCGCCGAGGGTCAGCCGGCCGGCGAGCGACCGGACGTCCGCCGTCGGGTCCTGCTCGAGCGCCAGGCGCACGATCTCCTCGGCCGCCGGGACATCCGTCGGGTCCCCGACCACCACCACCTCGCAGCCGTCCGCGGCAGCACGCACCGCGACCTGGGCGAACGACGACGACGGCCACCTGCGGCGCGGGTCGGTGGCACCGGGGTGCAGTGCCACCAGCGCGCCCCCACGGGTCAGCTGCGCCGCGCGGTCGGCTTCAGCGGGCAGCACCTGCACCCGGGGCTCCAGGTCCACCGGCACGGCCCCGGCCAGCCCCACGACCTCCAGCGCGCGGAACACCTCGTGCTGGTAGTAGACGTAGGGAATGGTGCGCTCGAGTGCGACGGCGTCGGGAGTGCGGGTGCCGACGGTGTGGCGGGCCTCCAGCCGCAGGAGGAACGGATTGGAATTGCGGCCGCCGCCGTGCAGCTGGACGGCGAGGTCGAAGGACCCCCGGATGCCGGCGAAGAACCGGTCGACGGTTCCGGGATCCTCGTCGCCGGGGCGGACGCCGGGGGAGGCGGGGAGTTCCAGCACGGCGGACACCGGCCCCGGCCTGCCGGTGAGCAGGGCGGCGTGCCCGGGCATGCCCAGGAGCGTGATCTCGGCCTCCGGGTACCGGTGCTTCAGCGCGGAGATGGCCGGCAGGGCGAACATGAGGTCACCGAGGCCGCCTCCGCGCAGGACGGCGATCCGTCGGATGTCCTCGAACGGTGCGAGCACGGGTCCCACGGACCGCGCCGTGTCCTGTCGCCCGCCGAAATCCGCCGTCGTGTCCTGCTGCATGGAGTCCTTCCCCGTTCCTGTCCCTGGTGACCCTCGAGTGCCGCCCGGCCGTCGTCCTGCCCCTCCATCCCTACACAGCGGTGCTCCCGCTGCCCACGGCTGTGCCCGGGGCGGACGAGCCGCCGCGCGTCCTCCTGCCACCATATGCTAAGCGTGCTGATGACTGCGCGGGTGCGGCGCAGAAATCGGCCGGTGCCGTGTGTGAACGCGCCGGAGCTGGGTACGGGACCACTAGCCGCAGGCTGCGAACGGGCCGCGGCGGTACACGACATCAAGGAGCGCAATGTCCATCAACTCCCAGGCACACCCCCTGCTTGATGTGCAGGACGACGAGTCCATCACCATCCACGACCCGAGCGACGGCAGCGAGGTGGGGACTCTCCCGTGCGCCGCCCGTGAGCAGGTGGCACTCGCGATCTCCCTCGCCCGCACGGTGCAGCCCGAGTGGGCGGCCACGAGCCCGGCGGTCCGCGGCGCAGCACTCCGCAGTGCGGCAGCGGCGCTGCGGGCAGGTGCCCGGGAGCTGGCCGAACTCAACACCCGCGAGACCGGCAAACCCCTCGAGGACGCCCTGGGCGGGATCGAGGCAGGGATCTCCACCCTCGAGCAGTACGCCGAACTCGGGCCGGTGCACCGCGGGCTCAGCCTCCGCGGAGCCGTCACCGCCACCGACTACACCGTCGCCGAGCCGCGCGGGGTCGCCGTGCTGCTGACCCCCTGGAACGATCCCGTGGCCGTGGCGGCCGGCCTGATCGGCGCGGCGCTCGTCACGGGCAACGCCGTCATCCACAAGCCGAGCGAACGGTGCCCGCACGTGGGCGAACTGCTCGGGCGCCTGCTGCAGCCGGCCTTCCCGGACGGCGTCTTCACCACGCTGACCGGAGGGGCCGGAGTGGGCCAGATGATCACCATGGAGACGGGCGTGGACGTCTTCGCGCACGTCGGGTCCAGCGCCACCGGAGCACGGATAGCCCGTGCCGCGTCCCTCACCGGCGCCCACGTCATCCGTGAGAACGGTGGCAACGATCCGCTGATCGTGGACGCCGATGTGGACCCGGTGTGGGCGGCGGGCCAGGCGGCGCTCGGCGCCTTCGCCAACGCGGGCCAGATCTGCACCTCGGTGGAGCGCATCTATGTGCACCGGGCCGTCGCCGAGCCGTTCCTGGCGGCGCTGGCCGAGGAGGCTCGCGGCCGCAACACGAGCGGGACGTTCCCGCCGCTGGTGGACCGCCGCATGCGGGAAACCGTGGACGGCCAGGTCGGCGAGGCCCTCCGCCAGGGTGCGCAGTGCCTCGAGGGCGGCGCGGTGCCGGACGGGCCGGGCGCGCACTACCCCGCCACGGTCCTCACAGACTGCACCGGGGCGATGACCGTCATGACGGAGGAGACCTTCGGGCCCGTGGCTCCCGTCACCGTCGTCGACAGCTTCGAGGAGGCGCTTCGGCTGGCCGCGGCGGGCCCCTACGGCCTCGCGGCATCGGTGCTGACCGGCAGCATCGCCCACGCGCAGCGGGCCATCGCCGGGCTGGCCGTCGGCACGGTCAAGGTCAACGCGGTGTTCGGAGGGGCGCCCGGCGGATCCGCGCAGCCCCGCGGCATCAGCGGAGCGGGCTTCGGGTACGGCCCGGAGCTGCTCGACGAGTTCGCCCTCGTGAAGGTCGTGCACATCAGCTCACCCCCGCAGGAGAACGACTGATGGACGATGAGCTGCAGGACCGCCCCGACGAGGGTGTGCCGGGTACGAACGACGGCGTGAGCGACCTGGCGGAGGTCCGCGGGCTCGCGGCCTGGGTCCCGGCCGCCATCGCCGATCGTGCGCCGCACGTCACCGTGGTGGGCGACGCGATGCTGGACGGCTGGTGGAGCGGCACCATCGAGCGCTTCTGCCGCGAGGCGCCGGCACCGGTCGTCGACATCACGCGCCGCGACTATGCGGCGGGCGGCGCGGCGAACACCGCCATGAACCTCGCCGCCCTGGGGGCGAGGGTCCGCATGTGCGGCCTGATCGGTACCGACGACGCCGGGCGGCGCCTGCGCGGCATCCTCGAGGACGCCGGCGTGGACACCACGCACCTCGTGCAGGACCCGCAGGTGGGCACCACCACGAAGTACCGGATCCTCGGTGGGGACCAGGTGATGCTCAGGCTCGACGACACGCATGACGGCCTTCCCGCGGCGGCGGTCACCGCGCTCGCCGCCAGGATCCCCGACGCCGTGGCCGGCGCCGACGCCGTCGTCGTGTGCGACTACGGCTCGGGGGCACTCGGCGAGGAGGTCCGGGCGGCGCTCGGCCATGCCTCGAGCATCGAGCCGGGAACGCTCGTCGTCGTCGACGCGCACGACACCGCGGCCTGGTCCGCGCTCGGCCCGGACATCGTCACCCCGAATGCGCAGGAGGCCGCGCAGGTCCTCGCGACGCGCCTCGATCCGCGGTCCGACAGGGCTGCGACGGTGGCCGAACGGCGGACGGAGCTCCTCGCGGCCACGAACGCCGCCGCCGTGGTCGTCACCCTGGACCGCGACGGTACGGTGCTGCTCGGGCAGGACGGCGAGGAACACCGCACCTGGGCCAAGCCCGCCACCGAGAAGCAGGCCTCGGGCGCGGGGGACACGTTCGTGGCGAGCCTCACGGCTGCACGCGCGGCCGGCCTGCCGCTCACCACGAGCCTCGACCTCGCGCAGGCCGCCGCCGACGTCGTCGTGCACCGGCCCGGCACCTCCGTCTGCACGACGGCGGACCTGACGGGCCATCTCCAGCAGTTCGCGGACACCGCACTGGCGACGGCCGACCTCCTGCGCAGGGTCGAGGAGGACCGCGCGGCCGGGAAGCGGATCGTGCTCACCAACGGCTGCTTCGATGTGCTGCACCGGGGCCACACCCGCTACCTCAACCAGGCGAAGCAGCTGGGCGACGTCCTCGTGGTGGCGCTGAACGACGACGACGGCGTCCGCAGGCTCAAGGGCCCCGATCGGCCCATCAACCCGATCGCCGACCGCGCGGGCATCATCGCGTCGCTGAGCTGCGTCGACTACGTCACCGTCTTCGGGACCGACACCCTGGTCCCGCTCATCGAGCTGCTGAAGCCGGACGTCTATGCGAAGGGCGGCGACTACACAGCCCAGATGCTGGAGGAGGCGCCGGCCGTCGAGGCCTGTGGCGGAAGGGTCAGCATCCTCGACTACGTGCCGGAACGGTCCACCGCGGACGTGGTCCGAAGGATCCGGTCGACGCGCGTGGCGGGGGACGCGCCGTGACACCGCGCTGGTCGGGGGAGTGGGCGCTGGACCCGGCCCGGGAGGAAGCCGTCGTCGATGTGCTCATCCCGTCCTTCGGGCGTCCGGCCGAGCTCGCGGTGACCCTGTCCGGACTCGCGGCGCAGGAGGGTGTCCCGTTCCGCGTCATCGTCAGCGACCAGACCGACGACGACGCCGCGTCCCTCGGCCAGCCGGCCGTCCGCGCCATGGTGCGGGTGCTCGAGGCCCAGGGACGGACGGTCCGGCTCGAGCGCCACCTGCCCCGCAGGGGTCTGGCCGAGCACCGGAACCACCTCCTCGGACTGGCCGGCGCGCCGCTCGTCCTCTTCCTCGACAACGATGTCTGGCTCGAACCCGGGTCGCTGCACCGCATGGTGAGGGCACTCAGGGCCGCTGGGTGCGGATTCATCGGGTCCGCCGTCCAGGGCCTGTCCTACCTGGACGACCGCAGGCCCCACGAGCGCACGGAGCTGGCCCTCTGGCCCGGCGACGAGGTGCTGCCGGAGCGGATCCGACCGGACACGGAGGGCTTCGCCCGCTGGCCGCTGCACAATGCGGCGAACCTGGCACACGCCGCCGCCGAACTCGCCATCCCGCCGGGCGGGTGGAGGCTGTACCGCGTCGCCTGGGTGGGCGGGTGCGTCCTGTTCGACCGCGAGGCACTCCTGGAGTGCGGCGGATTCGACTTCTGGGACAGGCTCCCGCCCGACCACGCAGGAGAGGACGTCGCCGCCCAGTGGCGCGTCATGGAACGCTTCGGCGGGGCGGGCATCATCCCCTCGGGAGCCGTGCACCTCGAGGCGCCCACCACGGTGACCGACCGTGCCATAGACGCTGCCCACGTGATCCTGGGCCAGTGACGGTGCTCCCGCCCCGGGAACACCACAGTGCAAGGCAATCGAACCGATACGAAGGAGCACCACATGGCAGATCCGAGCCCGATCGACATCCAGAAGGCCCTGGGCGGCATGGACTACCCGGCATCGAAGGAGGACCTCGTCAAGCACGCGACGGAGAAGGGCGCCGATGACAGCGTCCTCGAGACGCTGGGCAACCTCCCCGACCGCGAGTTCGACTCGCCGACGGACGTGAACAAGGAAGCATCCAAGTAGTACCGGATCGGCGGCGGTGCTCTCCCGCGGAGGACCGCCGCCGACGCACGGCCCTCCCGGAAGGACGGCATGAAGAACCAGCCATCGCAGGACTCAGGCTCGGGCCGCCCCGACGGGACGGGACGGCGTAGGCCGAAGGGTGGGGAGGGCGCACTGACCGTCGTCATCGCGTTCGTCGCCAACCTCCTGGTGGCCGCCGCCAAGACGGTCGCCGCCGTGCTCACCGGCTCGGCCTCGATGACGGCGGAGGCCGCCCACTCGTGGGCCGACACCGGGAACCAGATCTTCCTGCTCATCGCCGAGCGCAAGTCCAGGCGCCACCGGGACCGCTCGCACCCCATGGGCTACGGCCGCGAAGCCTATGTCTGGTCGATGTTCGCGGCCTTCGGGCTCTTCACCGCCGGAGCCGTCGTGTCCATCACGCACGGCGTGCAGCAGCTGCTCGAACCCGAGCCGGCCGGGGACTACGGGATCGCGTACATCGTGCTCGCGGTGGCCTTCGTGCTCGAGGGGGTCTCGTTCAGCCAGGCGTTCCGGCAGGCGCGGAAGGCAGGCCAGGAGCGTGGCACCTCCACGCTGCAGAGCGTCTCGACGACGTCGAACCCCACCCTCCGTGCGGTCTTCGCGGAGGACGCCGCCGCGCTGGTCGGCCTCGTCATCGCGTTCCTCGGCATCCTGCTGCACCAGCTGACGGGCTCGTCGATCCCGGACGCCGTCGGTTCCATCCTGGTCGGCGTCCTCCTCGGGGTGATCGCCGTGATCCTGATCGACCGCAACCGGCGGTTCCTCGTCGGGCAGGCCGTCTCCCCGGCACTCCTCGAATCGGTGGCGGCGCGCCTGGCTGCACACGCGAGCATCGAGCGCGTGACCTACCTGCACCTGGAGTACGTGGGACCCGAGCGCCTCTACCTCGTGGCCGCGGTGGATCTCGTGGGCGACCGCAGGGAGCACGACGTCGCCGTCGCCCTCCGCGCCGTCGAGCGCGACGTCGAGGAGCACGAGCGCATCGAGGAAGCCGTGCTCACGCTCTCCACGCCGGACGAGCCGACCCTGACCTTCGGGGCAGGCGCGCACGTCTGACCCCCGGGCATCAGATCCGGTCATCAGAGCCCGGGGACCAGAGGGTCGGGGATCAGTGCGTGTTGATCAGTGCGTGGATCAGACGCCGGTGGCCTCACCGGTCACGTCCACCGGGGCGGCTGCCGGCGCGTCCTGGCCCGCAGCGGGGGACCCGGCGATGTTCACCATCCAGGTGACGCCGAACCGGTCGAGGCACATGCCGAAGCTGTCGCCCCAGGGCGACTCGGCCAGGGGGACGATCACGCTCCCGCTTCCGGAGAGGGCCTCCCAGTACCCGCGGAGCTCCGCCTCGTCGTCACCGCTGATCGAGAGGGAGTGCCCGGACGGCGCGCTGTACTCCATGCTGTTCGGCGTGTCGGCCGCCATGAGCACCTGGCCCGAGGGGGTGGTCAGCATCGAGTGCATGACCTTTCCCTGCTCCGCCGGATCCTCGCTGACCTGGTACTCGGCGAAGGTGCTGCGCTGGAGCTCCCCGCCGAACACGGACCGGTAGAAGTCCATCGCCTCGCCGGCGGTGTCCCGAAAGCTGAGGTAGGTGTTGATCGTCGCTGCCATGGTGCCTGCTTCCCGCCCGGTGGCTTCCGCCACGCCTTTTCGGTGATGGGTGCGATTATCGTCCAGCCGGGGCACGCAGGGAAGGCACCCCTGCGGGAGGGCGGTGCACGGAAGCCGCGCGTGCGTGGATCAGGACGGCGAAGGCTCGGGGCGGGTGCCGATTGCCCCCGCGATCTTCTCCTCGAGGGAGGTGATCGTGGCATCGGGCAGGACGATCAGGCCGTCGAGTTCCCGGCGTGCACGGCGGTAGGCGGTCTGCCGTTCGGCCGCGGTCGCGGCGTCGTCGATGGCCACCGTGACGAATTTGCGCGCCCGTTCCAGGCGCTGGCGCTCCTGGGCGCTGAAGCCGCTCGCCCGAACGCGGCGCGCCTCCGTCTCGGCCACCTGGAACGCGACGTCGTAGGAGGTGACGGCGGACCGGTAGGCGGAAAGGTCCTCGGCCGACACGGTCGCGGGATCCGCCGGGCGCAGGGAGTCGGCCTCGCGCTTGGCCCGGAGGAAGGCGACCGTGAGCGGTTCACGGACATCGGTCATGGTGGGGTAGTCGATCAGTTTCGCGGCGTCGAGCTCGTAGGACAGCCACCTCCGGTCCACCTCGTCATGCCGGCGCCCGAGGTGCTGGACATCCCTCTCGCGTCCGTGCGGCTGCTCGGGAGCCCGGTCGGGGCGCCCGGGTGCTCCCTGTGCCAGGGAGGGGTGCTTCAGGCGGTAGAGCTCCACCTTGCGCTGGTGGCGTCGCTCGCCCGCTTCCGACCACTTCCGTCCCCAGACGGCGAACACGCCCGACAGCGGGAAGACCAGCCACCAGTAGTCCCCCGCGAAGGACAGGATCTCGTTCACCCGTCCATCGTAGGCCCGTCCCCGCGGGAACGGAGGTGCGTGCGTCAGTCGTTGGCGTCCTCGCGCCGGGGATACCGCCTTCGCGTCCTGCGGAAGAGCGACACGAGGACCAGCACGCCGACGAGAAAGTGCAGGAAGGAGAGCGACGGCAGGACGGTCAGGAGCAGGACCATCACCAGGGCGAGGAGGATGGTCAGCTGCACGAACGAGAGGTAGTGCGCCGGGATCGGCCGGGGCCAGGCATGGAATTCGATGGTGGGCGGTTCGTCCGCCGCGTTCCTGAACATGGGGTCCTCCGGGAGTCGGATACCAGCCATCGTGCAGGAGGCGCCAAACGCGGTGCAACGGGTGATCTGGAGGAGGAGGGGACTTGACGCAGGCTGTTCCGGCAGGCCGGTCGGAACCCGGAAAGAACGAATCCCCGCCCTCCAGGCGCCGAGACCTGAAGGACGGGGATTCGAGGTGCAGCCCTCGGGACTTGAACCCGAAACCCATTGGTGGAGGGTCAGCGCCCTTTGACAAATCAAAGGGTGAACGATTAGTGATCAATTCAGCCCCGCATTCACGGGGAAGTAGGGCTATCAAAGCCCTATCCAGTTTAGAGTCGTTCATTCTATGGCCGAAGACGTCGACAATAGACTTAGACTCAACTTGGAGCCGTTAGCTCCTGCCTACAGCGCGGTGCCGGAGTAGTTGCTCCGTCGTTCTCCTCCGGTCCCGCCCTACGGACTGCGCGGGGACGGAGCGGCCCTTCGGTCCCTCTCTGTACCCGTACTGTTCGCCCTCTACCATTAGGCAAGCTCTACAGCCCTGTGGACAACGCCCTGCCGACTTTGGAGAGTTCGTTGCCTGGGGGAAGATGTACAAGTGCACATCTTCATAGACGACTCGGGCGACGGGGGCTTCAAGTTCGACTCGGGCTCCAGTAGCCATCTCGTCATGGCCGCATGCGTCTTCCGCGATCCCCAGCAAATCGAACTGCTGAACAAGTGCATCGCGAACTGTGCTGCTCACAACGGGTTGCGGACTGAGTTCAAATACTTCAAGACGAAGGAGCGAGTGAAGGATTGCTTCTTCGATTGCACCAAGCCCGTGGAGTACAGCATCCGGGCCATTTACATGGACAAGTCGAAACTCTGGAGTCCGAAGCTTCGTAGTAGCCCGAGCGCGCTCAAGAGCTATGCAATCCGGCAGCTGCTCTCCAAGGGGTTTGGCACGATCCACGACGCGAAGGTGATCATCGATGGCCAGGATACGAAAGCCTTTGGGATGAGCGATCACAACTACATCATGAACATGGCGAATCGCGAGAACCCGGGGGCCATCCGCAGGATCACCTATGGTGATTCGAAGCAGAACGTGGGGATCCAGTTGGCGGATATGGTGGCTGGTGCGATCAACCGGGGAGTGCGCACGCACAAGCCGGCTGATACGAAGCACCTGGCCATCATCAAGCCACGGACTTGGCAGCCACAAGGAACGCTCTGGCCGTTCGGCTGATGTGAAGGGCGACCCGCCGCTCTATCTTCACGAGGAAGAACGCGCGCCATACGGGGACTATTCGAACGGCGGGTCTCGGTACCTCGATTCTTGCACAAACTTATGCACCAAACAACGATACTTATCCACATACAGTCCACAATTTATCCACAGAATCGGTTCCGGGCTCAGGAATCTACGCGTTGTGGGTGGGAAGGATGAGGTTCTGAACGCCGACCCCGGTTCTTGATGACGTCGAGGGTGTCGAGGAACCTGCCGACCTCGGTGTTGTCGTTCTCGCTGACACCGGTGAAGGCGCGGGCGAAGGGGTCCACGATCCAGTTCGTGCTCTCGTGGTCGGCGAGCCAGCCGACGGTCCAGTCCTCTACGTATTTGACGGTGACGGGCATGCGGAAGCCGCGGAGGTTGAGCAGGGACACCATGTCGGTGTTGTCGACGTTGAGCTCCCGCAACCACTTCCGGTAGAGCCGGTCATCGACCTCGTAGTTGAAGATCGCGGTGCGGCCGCTGTCGGGGTGCACCGAGTACTTGCCAAGAAAGTCGATCTGGTCGGCGAAGGACTTGGCGAGGTTGTTGATGGTGGTGGACCTGCCGGTCTTGAACTGGGCGGTGAGGAGGACGTTGCCGCCCATGGGGAGCAGCTGGTCGACGGCATAGTCGAGGGGCGGGTCCGCGATGAGGAGCTCGGCGGTGAGGGTGGGGCGTGAGGGTGGGACGCGGAACTGTTTGAGGTTCTCCTCGGCGTCGAGGATTTGTCGTGCTTCCCTGCGGGCGCGTTCACGTTCGACTTCCTGCTGCACGGCTTGGTGGCGTTGCAGTTGGAGGAGGAAGGCGCGGTCGGCGTCGGTGAGGTCCCCGTCGCCTTGGACGCGTTCCTCAAGGTCGTCGGGCTTCTCGGCGATCGCGGGTGCGGGGATGGTGGTGGGTTCGGGGAGGAGCATGGGCGGTGGTGCCTGACGGGGGTGTTCCGCTCCTGCCCCGAGCCCGGACGCGAGGGTCGCGGCGATCTCGTCGCGGGGGAGCCCGCAACCGAGGGCGGCCTGGGTGAGGTGGTCGTGGACGGTTGCGTGGGGCAGCTCCCCGCCGGCAACGAGCTGGCTGAGGCTGAATGCGGCCCGGTTGAGGGCGTGGTTCCTGGTGCCTTCGGGGGCGGTGGTGACGTTCGCGCATTCGCGGTTGAGTGCGGCGAGGGCGTACGGGGTCGCCCGTCGAGGGTGAGGAGTTGGTGCACGGTTGCTGCGGGTTGCCCGTCGTCGCCGACCGAGTCCCCGTACTTCTGCTTGACGCTCTTGAGGAAGCTCAAGATGTCTCCTTCCAAGGCCATTGCATGCTATTTGGAATGAACGAGGGCGCGGATGAGCGCGGCAGCACCCCGCATTCCGCGGACCGGATGAGCTGCGTTTTGTCGATCGCCCCAAACCAAGCCAAGATGCTCTTGGTCGAAAGTCGACTTTGAACAGAGGTGTGGGGGTCCTATGGGCGGGTTGATTCAGTACGGAGTTTTTGTAGGAGGCCTTTGGGCGCTCTCCCTGTTGGGGTTGAAGGCCATTCGGGACGCGGATGGCGTGGGGAAGGCAACCAAAGAGGCGGCGACGGTCGCCATCCTCGCGACTAACTTCGTGAGCAGTATGGCGGCTGCTTTCGTCCTCGGTGTCGCTGCGCTGCAGACGGCTGGAGGTGGCCTCCTCGCAGTGGCGCTTTTTCTCGTCCCGTTCATTGCCATGCTTGTTTCCTACTTGCGAGCCAAGAGCAAAAAAGGATGGGCCGCGGTTGTATTCTTTGGCTCGATTGTCGCGACCATTGGCCTTTGCGTCGTGACCAATATGGTGGACGCCCTGAACACAAATCTGACGTTGGGTGAGGCCACGAACACAGTCCTGACGCCTGGCTCGACAAAAGTTGAGCCAGGCCCGACACCTACTCAGTCGAACGGCTAAGTAGGTGAGACCTTGTGATGCAGGCGGTCCCATCACTTGCGCCATTCTCGAAATATCAGAGGAACTTGGTGGGGGGCCTTCGCTTTTCGAGTGGATGACACTGGGGTTGATCCCGATGCTTTCCGCGTTAGCCACGTTCGGCGCCTTGCTCGCTTCGATCCTCATAGCCAAGCAGGCCAGGTCGCAGGCGCACGAGTCTGAGGCAGCCCGGCTCGCTTCCGAAGCGGCACGCCTTGAATCGAACCGCAAGCAACGCTTTGTCGACGCGATCAGCAGTTTCTTGAATGCAATTCCGGAGTATCTAGACGCTCGAAAAGCGTATGAACAGGAAATGCAGGTATATAAGGTCAACGGCCCTTTCTCTGGCGGTAGGGTGTCAACCGCCCCGTTCGCGCCATCTTCCTCGGCCTTGATCGCTCGGCTAGCTACAGCTGAACTGAATGCGAGCGCCGCGGAAGGCTTGTTAGTTGAGCACGTTCGCAATGTTGTGCTGCTCGATGGGAGCGTGGACGAATATGCACGTCGGCGCCGCATCGCCTCCCTTCCGGCTCTCGTTGTCCATTGGAATCGAGGGCAGGATCTCGATAAGGAACGGGTGATCACCACACTTGCTGATCTGTCGCACACGAAAGATTCCGAGTCGATCGTGGCGATTCTGGAGCGGTACCAACGGTCCCAGGCGTCAGCGCCTGACAGCGTCGAGTAGGCGTTTTCGTAATCGGGCGTCATTCGCTGATCCCGGGTGCCGCTGCGCCAACCGCAATGAGATCGCGCGCCGCTGGCGGGTGACTGCGTTGCCTGCCTTCTTGACCTGCTCGCGCTTGTTCCCGGTCATGATGTAGTCGTGCGGGAAGGCCATACCCGCGGTGATCTCGCGGGGCTCTAGTATCCGGAACTCGCACTCGTTGACGTCGGGCACCGTCCATTCGGTGATGCCGTGGTGCTGCCCGCCGGCGGAGAACGTACCGAACGGATCCGACACGGGCGCGTTGGATGCGGCCAGGTGCTCGGGGCTGGTGCCGCGCATGGTGGTGACCATGGCGAACTGGTCGACCGTGGGGATGGTCGGGATGCTCCGGCTGACGGGGTGCATGACGCCGTTGCCGTAGTACTCCATGAGAATGTGGTGGCCCGGCTGGGTGATGAGCGACTGGTGGCCGGCAGTGGTGAGGGTCCGCATGACCTCGTGGGTGGGCGTCGACATCTCGGCCCCGCCCGTGTTGTTCCGCATGAGCAGTGGGGGCACGAGGACGCCGGTCTCGTTGCAGGTCGTCTGCGTCCGCATCGCCTCCATGGCGTGGCGCGCTTCCTTCCCATCGCGCCCTTCCACCGGCACGAGGAGTGCCTTCGACGCGGTGCCGTGCAGGGTGCGTAACGGGTCCGACGTCGGCCAGGCCCGCATGTACGCGGTCTCCTGCCCGAACTGCGGGTGCCGCGGGTCAGCCGCGTCGTAGGTGTTGCCGGCGGCCTCGAGGTGCACTGCCGGGCAAAGCGAAACCCGACAGCCGGCGAGAGCTAGTCGGGTTTCTACCGCTCCACGTTGAAGGAGAAGCGGCATCAATAGCATACCAATGATTCAGGGCTGCTAGAACGCCTTAGCCAAGCACCTGAAGGCGGGTCCGCCGATCAGCCGGTAATAGTGGAGCGTCCAAGACACGCGTTGCAACGCGGTGACTAACCAGTGCACTGCTCGACCCGCGTAGATCGCTGGCGTCGTAGCAGCTCGGCTATGGCTAGCGCATGTTGCGCTCATACGCTCGAACAAGCCGCCGCACTTTGCGCCCTCAGCCGTCGCTTAGGCTAGCCGAATGTCCCGCTCTGAAACAGCAGTCAGCGACGCAAAAGAACCGAAGCAAATCAATCTCGGGCTCCTGCTCTTCCTTGGCGTCAGTGTGTCGACGGTAGCTGTACTCCTCACTGCTTACTTCCTAGCCGCTTATGAAACCGGATCATTTGGATGGTGGACGCAGCCGGGTCGAATCACCCCGGACACGTCGTTCTCGATTATACGTAACTCGGTTACATTGGTCGCCGCACTCGGATTGGCCGCGACTCTATTTCTCTCCTACCGCAGGCAGCAAGCCGCTGAGAAAACCCTTCGCTTGACAGCTGATGCGCAGAAGATTGCAGCAGATGCACAAAAGACTGGAGTCGAAGTTCAGAAGACAGCAGCCGCTGCCCAAGTCACGGCCAATAAAAACTACGAACTAGCAAATCGGAATTTTGCATTGATCAGTGAGAAGCACGGCCTAGACGTAGTCGCCGCTCTAAGGGGTCGCTACGTGAGCGCGGCAGAGCAGCTAGGTAATACCTCGCCAGCAGTGCGCTTAGCCGGCATTTATGCACTTGCATCCTTAGCTGATGACTGGAGCGACAAGCACAATTACAAGGAACGCCAGGTATGCGTTGACCTGTTGACGAGCTATTTATCCCTGATGCAATCCGCTTCGGATGCTAGCGCTCCTACCCATTCGGAACGCGACACGATCTGGAGTTCCATCTTCGAGAGAGTTGCGGTCGACCGGACGAACAACGGCTGGCCACGGGCTGTAGTTAAGGTGCAGAACACGCGCATTGCTGAGCGTTTAGTTAAGCTCGATCTTGACTTCAAGGCGCTCGACTTTTCAAGCTCTCCAGTGGCTTCCTTATCGTTTGAAGATTGCCACTTCATCTCAGCCGAAGTGCGTCTCGACGCTGCTGAAGAGGGGGCATCTATCACATTCTCCCATTGCCAGTTCATCAGTGGGCTCGTCGTTTTCGACATTGGCTATTATTTTGGGACAGGCGAGGAAACTTGGACGGTGAACTTCATAGATTGCGAGTTCAAGGGTACTAGAATCTCACTGCAGGGGCAGACCCCTAGGGGAGGATATAGCTTTACGCGGTGCAATTTCTATGAAGCGTCTCCGGGGTTCTACGGAAAACCCGCCGCCTCATATTTGAGATTCTCCCAATGTCGCTTTTTCACCGATCCGCTGAAGGTGCTACATCGATCAGGATTATCAGTGCTAAGCATCACCGAGGAAAGAACTGACTGGCCAGGAACCATACTGATGACTGGCTATTAGCACGAATTCTTGAGCTAATAAGGCATGTCCCAGCTTTTTGAGGTGTCTGAAATATGCGCCCACCCGCTCACCCCGGGGATCAGTGACGAGTTCTAGGCGTGGGCGGAGCACGTTAAGAATGAGAGCTAGACCAGGTCGCTGTCGATCGGGTCGGTGAGGTCGGGCCCCGCGGATCCCGTGCGGAGGCGTCGGAGGATCTCCCCGACCAGTTCCATGTCTGGCGCGCTCATCAGGGCAGCCCGTGTACCAGCTGCCTCGATGTCCTTGGGCTGTAGGAACCCGGCGGCGAGAAACGCGGGCACCACGGGTGTGTCATACGCCCGGCAGATGGCCACGATCGGCCGGGGCTTCACCTCGCCGGCCATCTGCCTAGTCAGCGTCCAGTGTCCCAAGCCCGAGCGGGCGGCGATTGCACGCCAGCTGTCGCCGTCCGTGACGCGCTGAATGTAAGTCCGAAGTTCCTTGTTCGCCACCTCGCCCTGAGGGACTTCTGCATCATCAGGCAACAGGAACCCCACCAGTCATAAGAAAGCCTCGGGCAACAATTCCCACCAGACGTGGGGGACGTTGCCCGGCAGCGAAGGAGCGGTGCATACGTGCACCACAGCGTTCCAAGAATGCGACAGTGGAGGCAGTCATGGCGGAGCTCAGGATCAAACCCGGGCTACTCCAGCGCCTCCGCGAAATCCGCAACATCCCCAGTGAGGAGCACCAAGTCAGGCGGATGGGCGTGGACCGGTCAACCTTGCGCCGCGTGGACCGCGGCGCTACACCTTCCGGAGCGTTCATAGCAGCCCTCTGTGAGACGTTCGACTTGGGGATAGGGGAAGCCTTCGAGATTGTCTCCACCAGCACACCCCAGAAGAGCAAACATCACCCATGAATATCGGCGATGCCGGGAAGCAGTACCCATGGGGGGACAGCAGTACGTGAAAGGAATGGTCTCAGTGACGAGCACGCCGATGGTGAGCGCAACCGCCCAGCATCCGGAGGGCTACACGCAGGACGGCGGCAACCCTGAGGTGTGGTGGGGGGGAGGGCTACGCCGGCGCCGGCTACTACCTCGGGCCAGCCTGGACGGCGGCCGAGGGGCATCGCCTGCTGGTCGACGTGGACGGCGGCCTGGACCCGGCAGCGGCGGCGACCATGGCGGCCGACCTGAGCCGCTGGAGTGCCCAGGTCAGCGAGTAGGGAAGAGGCGGTTCCGGGCCCCGGGCCGCCTTTTTCGTGCCCTCCGTGAACGGACGAATCACTATGAAACTTCGACTCAACTTAGAGCGGGTCCATCCCGAGGCAACAAAAAAGCGGTCCCACCAGGCGTTGTGCCTAGCGGGACCGCTATGTGTTGTGCACCCCTCGGGACTTGAACCCGAAACCCATTGATTAAGAGTCAATTGCTCTGCCAATTGAGCTAGAGGTGCTGAGCGTTTTCCCTTCCGATTTCACCCGGTCGGATCATCCGCAACAGCATGAAACTCTACCAGCACTTCGGCCGAAACATGAAACCGGGCCCTCGGCCGCCGCCACTGCGGGGTGGCCGCACGGGCGGATCGGCCGGGTGCGGCAGGGGGTGCGGCGCGGGGTGCGGCACGGGGTGCGGCGCTAGGCTGGCGCCATGACGAGCCATCCCGTGACCGCCGATACCCGAACCGTCCGTCTCCTCAGTGTCCCCTCCGCCGACCTGCGGGACGCCCTGGCCGATGCGTCTCCGGGCGTCGAGGTGGTGCTCTGGGACTTCCAGGCCGAACCCGAGGGATTCGATGCGGCAGACCTCGACGCCGCCGTACTGCCCTACACGGGCCGCGCCCACCTCGACGGCGCGCTCGACGCCGCGAGGAACCTCAAGCTCGTCCAGACGCAGTCCACGGGCTACGACGGCGTCGCGGACCTCGTCGGACCGGATGTCGCGATCGCCACGGCGGCGGGGGTCCATGCGGCGGCGACGGCCGAACTCGCCGTCGGGCTCGCCCTGGCCTCGCTACGGGGGATCGACGACGCCGTGCGGCAGCAGGCCGAGGGGCGATGGCAGAGCGCGCGCTACCCGGGACTGGCGGACCGCCGCGTCCTCCTCGTGGGCGTGGGCGGGATCGGCGAGGAGATCCGCAAGCGCCTCGCGACCTTCGAGGCGACCGTCACGAGGGTCGGCAGCGCGGCACGGAACGACGCCCTGGGGCACGTCCACGGGAGCGACGAACTCGTGGAGCTCGCCGCACACCATGACGTCGTCATCGTGATCACGCCGCTCAGCGACGGCACCCGCGGGCTGATCGGGCGCGAGGTGCTGGCGGCACTTCCGGACGGCGCGCTCGTCGTCAACGTCGCCCGCGGCGCGGTCGTCGATACCGACGCCCTCACGCGCGAGGTGCTGGCCGGGCGGCTCAGGGCGGCGCTCGACGTCGTCGATCCGGAGCCGCTTCCCGAGGGCCACCCGCTGTGGAGCGCTCCGGGAACGATCATCACGCCCCACGTGGGCGGCAACACGGGTGCGTTCCCGCCCCGGATCCTCGCGCTGCTCCGGCGCCAGGTGGAACTGCTGGGGGAGGGGAAGGAGCCCGACAACCTGGTGCGGCGCGGGCCCTGGGGGCACCGGGTCCTGGACCAGGAGCCGGGACCGGACCTCAGGCCATGGCGATGAACGCGTCCATGAACGAGGTGAAGTCGGCCACGTCGGCGTCCTGGGCCAGCTGCGGGGGCGTACCGGGGCCGATATCGAGCACCGGCCTCGCGCTCACCGTGAACCGGAAGGTCCGTCCGGTGCTCGTACCGACCTCGTAGCTGTCGTCCGCGTCCCACTGCAGGGCGTGCGCGAGGTTGGTCATGTTGATCTCCACGGGCACGCCCGCGCCCGAGATGGCGGCGAGGTCCACCGGGGCGATCATCAGCTCGACGGGCTTCCAGCGGTAGCCGACCACATAGCCCGTTCCCGGTGCCGCCGCCTCCCGGGCGCTCCGCGCCTGGGGAGCCGCGAAGACGAGGTTGTAGTCGCCGTAGTTCGGGATCTGCGAATCGAAGACCAGGCGGAGGGCGTTCTTCAGGCCCTGTCCGCCGTCGATCGGTCGGCCGGTGTCGTGGGGCTCGTCGGGAGTCATATCACGCCGTTGCGGTAGGAGGCTGTCGGGGTGGTACCCGAGAAGTGCTCGTGGTGCGCTCGGCAGGCGGGCCCCCGATTCGCCCGCGGAACCACACTGTACCGGAGCCCCTGCCGGCGGCACGAGGATCCGCCCGGCCGGACGCAGTGCCTTCCCGGGAGCCGGCAGGAGGCTGTAACAGGAGGGTCATATGGCGAAACGTGCCTGCAACACGGGCCTAGAATCGAATTCATGAGCGTGGAACCAACTGTAGACATCAAGCCGAGAAGCCGCGTCGTCACGGACGGGATCCATGCGGCGCCGTCCCGCGGGATGCTGCGTGCCGTGGGCATGGGTGACGAGGACTTCGCGAAGCCGCAGGTCGGTGTCGCAAGCTCCTGGAACGAGATCACCCCCTGCAACCTGTCCCTGAACCGCCTGGCGGAGGGAGCCAAGGAGGGGGTGCGCGACGCGGGAGGGTTCCCGATGCAGTTCGGCACGATCTCGGTGTCCGATGGAATCTCGATGGGCCACGAGGGCATGCATTTCTCGCTCGTCTCCCGTGAGGTGATCGCGGATTCGGTGGAGACCGTGATGCAGGCCGAACGCATCGACGGCTCCGTGCTCCTGGCAGGCTGTGACAAGTCCCTGCCGGGCATGCTCATGGCCGCGGCGCGGCTCGACCTCGCCTCCGTGTTCCTGTACGCGGGAACGATCATGCCGGGGTTCGCCAAACTCGAGGACGGCACCGAGAAGGAGGTCACGCTCATCGACGCCTTCGAGGCGGTCGGCGCCTGCGCCGCCGGGAAGATGAGCCTGAAGGACCTCGACAGCATCGAACGTGCCGTCTGCCCCGGGGAGGGTGCCTGCGGCGGGATGTACACCGCGAACACCATGGCCTGCATCGGTGAGGCCCTCGGGATGTCGCTCCCCGGCTCCGCGGCTCCGCCGTCGGCCGACCGCCGTCGCGACCTCTTCGCCCGGAAGTCCGGCGAGGCCGTCGTCAACCTGCTGCGCCTCGGCATCACGGCCCGCGACATCATGACCAAGAAGGCGTTCGAGAACGCCATCGCGGTCACCATGGCCTTCGGCGGCTCGACCAACGCCGTCCTCCACCTGCTGGCGATCGCCCGCGAGGCCGAGGTGGAGCTGACGCTCGACGACTTCACGCGCATCGGTGACCGGATCCCGCACCTCGGCGACCTCAAGCCCTTCGGCCGCTACGTGATGTTCGACGTCGACAAGGTGGGCGGCGTGCCGGTGATCATGAAGGCGCTGCTCGACGCCGGCCTGCTGCACGGCGACTGCCTGACGGTGACCGGCAAGACCCTCGCGGAGAACCTCGCGGAAATCGACCCGCCGGACCTCGACGGCAAGATCCTGCGCGCGCTCGACAACCCGCTGCACAAGACCGGCGGCATCACCATCCTGCACGGCTCCCTGGCCCCCGAGGGTGCCGTCGTGAAGAGCGCCGGCTTCGATGCCGACGTCTTCGAGGGCACCGCCCGCGTCTTCGAGCGTGAGCAGGGTGCACTGGACGCGCTCGACGCCGGCGACATCCAGGCCGGCGACGTCCTCGTCATCCGCTATGAGGGACCCAAGGGCGGCCCCGGTATGCGCGAGATGCTCGCCATCACCGGCGCGATCAAGGGTGCCGGCCTCGGCAAGGACGTCCTGCTGCTCACCGACGGCCGCTTCTCCGGAGGAACCACGGGGCTGTGTATCGGCCACGTGGCGCCCGAGGCGGTCGACGGCGGCCCCATCGCCTTCGTGCGCGACGGCGACCGCATCCGCGTCGACATCGCGGCGAAGAGCTTCGACCTCCTCGTCGACGAAGCGGAGCTGGAGCAGCGCAGGGTGGGCTGGGAGCCGCTCCCGGCCCGCTACACCAAGGGCGTCCTGGCGAAGTACGCGAAGCTCGTGCACTCCGCGTCCATGGGCGCCTACACGGGCTAGGGATCGGCAGGGCGGCATCCGGGCGGAGGGAGACCTCCCGACCGGGTGCCGCGCCCGGCGGTCCAGCTCCTGGACACCCTGTCCACGATGCGAGACGGGAAGGGGTGCGGTTGACACCCTTTCGCGAGGGCGTGGAAACTACAGGTATGCAGCTCGAATCCGTAGTCGTCGTCCTTATACAGCGCGTGGCCTGAAGCCCGTCCGTAGACGACTACAGTCACGCGCAACCCCTCGCAGAGCCCGACAAGGCTGAGGGGTTTTTTTGTTGACACACCTGTCGGCACAGAGGAAGCGCGCGGAAGTCAGTCCGCAGTCATAGCTGCACCAGTGCAGCGAACGTTCCAAAGGAAGTCTGAGATGTCCAAGGGATCGCCCATCAGCCCAGCGCTGCTGGCAGCAAGGCCAGCACCTCCCGCAGCACCTGCGCGTGAGGCCGCGCCCGCCGTCCCGGCGAGCGCCGTCCGTGGCCCGAACAAGGTCATCGGCCCCACCGAGATGCTCGGCTCCGCGGCAATCGTCCGATCCCTCGAGGAACTCGGCGTCGACGACGTCTTCGGCCTTCCCGGCGGAGCCATCCTCCCGACCTACGATCCCCTCATGGCCTCCTCGAAGCTCCGCCACATCCTCGTGCGGCACGAGCAGGGCGCAGGCCACGCCGCGCAGGGCTACGCCATGGTCACGGGCCGCCCCGGCGTCTGCATCGCGACATCCGGTCCGGGTGCCACCAACCTCGTGACCGCCATCGCCGACGCCCACATGGACTCCGTGCCGATGGTCGCCATCACGGGCCAGGTCTCCAGCGCCTTCATCGGCTCGGACGCGTTCCAGGAAGCCGACATCGTCGGCATCACCATGCCCATTACGAAGCACTCCTACCTCGTCACGGACGCCCAGGACATCCCGCGCGTGCTCGCCGAGGCGTTCCACATCGCGACCACCGGGCGTCCCGGCCCGGTCCTGGTCGACATCGCCAAGGATGCCCAGCAGTCGAAGATGACGTTCTCCTGGCCCCCGAAGGTCGACATCCCCGGCTACCGGCCCGTGGTACGCGGGCATTCGAAGCAGGTGCGCGAGGCGGCGCGGCTCATCAGCGCCTCGCAGCGTCCCGTGTTCTACGTGGGCGGCGGCGTCGTCAAGGCGCACGCCTCGGCGGAGCTGAAGGAGCTCGCCGAGCTGGTGGGCGCTCCCGTGGTGACCACGCTCATGGCGCGCGGCGTCTTCCCCGACTCCCACGACCAGCACGTGGGCATGCCCGGCATGCACGGCTCGGTCTCGGCCGTGACGGCCCTGCAGCAGGCAGACCTCCTGATCACGCTCGGCGCACGCTTCGACGACCGCGTGACGGGCGTGCTGTCCAGCTTCGCCCCGAACGCGAAGGTCATCCACGCGGACATCGACCCCGCCGAGATCTCCAAGAACCGCACGGCGGACGTGCCGATCGTCGGCTCGGTCAAGGAGATCATCCCCGAGCTGACCGCCGCTGTCCGTGACTCGTTCGAGGCGCAGGAGCGCCCTGACATCTCCGCCTGGTGGAAGACCATCCGCCACCTGCGCGAGACCTACCCCGTGGGCTTCACCCAGCCCGACGACGGCCTGTCGGCTCCGCAGCAGGTCATCAAGCGCATCGGCGAGCTCACGGGACCCGAGGGCGTCTTCGTCTCCGGCGTCGGGCAGCACCAGATGTGGGCGGCGCAGTTCATCCAGTACGAGCGCCCGCACGCCTGGCTCAACTCCGGCGGCCTCGGCACCATGGGGTACTCCGTGCCCGCGGCGATGGGCGCCAAGGTCGGCAACCCGGACCGCGTGGTGTGGGCGATCGACGGTGACGGCTGCTTCCAGATGACCAACCAGGAACTCGCCACCTGCGTGATCAACAACATCCCCATCAAGGTCGCGGTCATCAACAACTCCTCGCTGGGGATGGTGCGGCAGTGGCAGACCCTCTTCTACGAGGGCCGCTACTCGAACACCGACCTCAACACCGGCCACGACACCGTCCGCGTCCCCGACTTCGTGAAGCTCGCCGACGCCTACGGCTGCGTCGGCCTGCGCTGCGAGCGGGACGAGGACATCGACGCCACCATCGAGCAGGCACTGGCCATCAACGACCGCCCGGTCGTCATCGACTTCGTGGTCAGCCGCGACTCGATGGTGTGGCCGATGGTGCCCTCCGGCGTCAGCAACGACCTCATCCAGATCGCCCGCAACATGACCCCGACCTGGGAGCAGGAGGACTGACCATGGCACGACACACCCTTTCCGTGCTCGTCGAGGACGTACCCGGCGTCCTGACCCGCGTGGCCAGCCTGTTCGCGCGGCGCGCGTTCAACATCAACTCGCTTGCGGTCGGACCGACCGAAGTCGCGGGCATGTCCCGCATCACCGTTGTGGTGGAAGCCGAGGGAGACCTCCTCGAGCAGGTCACCAAGCAGCTGAACAAGCTCATCAACGTCCTCAAGATCGTCGAACTCACCACCGAGCAGTCGGTGCAGCGCGACCACATCCTGATCAAGGTCCGGGCGGACGCGGCGACGCGCCTGCAGGTGACCCAGGCCGCGGACCTGTTCCGCGCGTCCGTCGTCGACGTGGCGATCGATTCGCTGATCATCGAGGCGACGGGCACGCCCGAGAAGCTCTCGGCGCTCCTGTCCGTGCTCGAGCCGTTCGGCATCCGGGAGATCGTGCAGTCGGGCACCCTGGCGATCGGCCGGGGCGCGAAGTCGATGAGCGACCGCGCGCTGCGCAGCGCCTGACGCACACCATCCCTCCACAACTTCCCAGTACCACCCACCCAAGGAGAAACACCCGTGACCGAGTTGTTCTATGACGACGATGCAGACCTTTCGATCATCCAGGGCCGCACCGTGGCCGTCATCGGCTACGGCAGCCAGGGCCACGCCCACGCGCTCAGCCTGCGTGACTCCGGCGTCGACGTGCGCGTCGGCCTGAAGGAAGGATCGGCGTCGCGCGCCAAGGCCGAGGCCGAGGGCCTCCGGGTGCTCTCGGTCGCCGAGGCCACCGCCGAGGCGGACCTCATCATGGTGCTCACGCCCGACCAGGTGCAGCGGCACGTGTACAAGGACGACATCGCGCCGAACCTGCAGGCCGGCGACGCGCTGTTCTTCGGCCACGGCTTCAACATCCGCTACGGCTACATCCAGCCCCCGTCCGACGTCGACGTCGCCCTCGTGGCGCCCAAGGGACCGGGGCACATCGTCCGCCGCGAGTTCGAGGCCGGCCGCGGCGTCCCCGACCTGATCGCCGTCGAGCAGGACGCCTCGGGCAAGGCACGCGACCTCGCGCTGTCCTACGCCAAGGCCATCGGCGGCACGCGCGCCGGCGTCATCGAGACGACCTTCACCGAAGAGACCGAGACCGACCTGTTCGGCGAGCAGGCCGTGCTCTGCGGTGGCGCCTCGCAGCTCATCCAGTACGGTTTCGAGACGCTGACCGAGGCCGGCTACAAGCCCGAGGTCGCGTACTTCGAGGTACTGCACGAGCTCAAGCTCATCGTCGACCTCATGGTCGAGGGCGGCATCGCCAAGCAGCGCTGGAGCGTGTCCGACACGGCGGAGTACGGCGACTACGTCTCCGGACCCCGCGTGATCACCCCCGAGGTGAAGGAGAACATGAAGGCCGTCCTCGCGGACATCCAGAACGGTGCCTTCGCCCAGCGCTTCATCGACGACCAGGACGCCGGAGCGCCCGAGTTCACCGAGCTGCGCAAGAAGGGCGAGGACCACCCCATCGAGAGCACGGGCCGTGAACTCCGCAAGCTCTTCTCGTGGATCAAGACGAATGACGACTACACCGAGGGCTCGGTAGCGCGCTAGCGCCTCCCCCTTTCCGGCAGGGCACCTGATCGACGCTCAGTGACGAGCAGGTGCCCTGCCGGACCTGTGTCCACCCGGCCCGTTCCCGGCCCATCCCGCCTGATCCGCACGCCTCCAGCAGAAGGAAACCCCCGTGACCACCAAGCCCGTCGTCCTCCTCGCCGAAGAACTCTCACCCGCCACCGTCCAGGCGCTGGGTCCCGATTTCGAGATCCGCAGCACCGATGGCGCCGACCGTTCGCAG
This sequence comes from Arthrobacter sp. NPDC092385, assembly GCF_044755105.1. Lineage (NCBI taxonomy): Bacteria > Bacillati > Actinomycetota > Actinomycetes > Micrococcales > Micrococcaceae > Arthrobacter > Arthrobacter sp. NPDC092385. The sequence continues at coordinate 4,183 of NZ_JBIVQL010000007.1, read as the reverse complement.
CTCCTCGGGGCCCTGGCCGACGTCGACGCCGTCCTGGTCCGCTCGGCGACGCAGATGGACGAGGAGGCCATTCGGGCCGCCCCGAAGCTGAAGGTCATCGCACGTGCGGGAGTGGGCCTGGACAACGTCGACATCAAGGCCGCGACGCAGGCCGGCGTCATGGTCGTGAACGCCCCGACGTCGAACATCATCTCCGCGGCCGAGCTCACGGTCGGCCACATCCTGAGCCTGGCCCGCAACATCCCGCAGGCGAGCGCGGCGCTGAAGGCGGGGGAGTGGAAGCGCTCGAAGTACTCGGGCTCGGAACTGTACGAGAAGAACATCGGCATCATCGGGCTCGGCCGCATCGGCGCCCTGGTCGCCGCCCGCCTCCAGGGCTTCGGCACGCAGATCCTCGCCTACGACCCCTACGTCACCTCCGCGCGCGCCGCGCAGCTCGGCGTGCAGCTCGTGTCCCTCGACGAACTGCTGCGCGAATCCGACTTCGTGACGATCCACATGCCGAAGACCCCCGAGACCGTGGGGATGCTCGGTGCCGACGCCTTCGCCCTCATGAAGGACACCGCGTACGTGGTGAACGTGGCGCGCGGCGGGCTCGTCGACGAGGCGGCACTGCATACCGCCCTCGAGCAGGGCCAGATCGCCGGCGCGGGCGTGGACGTCTTCGTGAAGGAGCCGAGCACCGACCTCCCGTTCTTCGCCCACGACAGCGTCGTGGTGACACCGCACCTCGGCGCCTCGACGGAGGAGGCCCAGGAGAAGGCGGGCATCTCCGTCGCGAAGTCGGTCCGGCTCGCACTGGCCGGCGAACTCGTGCCCGATGCCGTCAACGTGGCAGGCGGCGTGATCGACCCGGCCGTCCGGCCCGGCATCCCGCTCATGGAGAAGCTCGGGCGCATCTTCACCGCCCTCACCCACGCCTCGCTGACGCAGATCGAGATCGAGGTCGCCGGCGAGATCGCGTCCCTCGACGTCAAGGCCCTCGAACTCGCCGCCCTCAAGGGCGTCTTCACCGACGTCGTCTCGGAGCAGGTCTCCTACGTCAACGCACCCGTCCTCGCGGAGCAGCGCGGCATCAGCTCCCGGCTGGTCACCACGCCCGAGTCCGAGGAGTACCGCAACGTGCTCCGCCTGCGCGGGGCGCTGTCCGACGGAAGCCAGATCTCCGTGGCGGGGACCCTCACCGGGCCCAAGCAGGTGGAGAAGCTCGTCGGCGTGAACGGCTACGAGCTGGAGATCCCCATCAGCGACCACCTGCTGGTGCTGCTGTACACGGACCGTCCCGGCGTGATCGGCACGCTCGGCCGCCTCCTCGGCGAGCGCGACATCAACATCGCGGGCATGCAGGTCTCCCGCAACAAGGAGGGAGGCCAGGCGCTGTCCCTCCTGACCGTCGACAGCGCGGTGCCGCAGGAGGTCCTCGACGCCATCCGTGCCGAGATCGGTGCCACCGTGGCACGTGAAGTGGACCTCCAGGACTGAGGGGACCCTCCATGGCCACGCACCATCTCGCCGCCGAGCAGTCGACCGCGGTGCAGGTCCTGTCGAGGGACACGCCGCCCGTCCTCCGGATCGAGCCGGGGGACCGCGTGGTCGTCGAATCGCTCGACGCCTGGGGGCACCTCGCACGGCAGGACACGCCCGGAGCGGCGACGCCCTACCGGTTCCCCGACCGCCGCGGACACGCGCTCACGGGGCCCATCGAGGTGGCCGGGGCCGAGCCGGGGGACGTGCTGGCGGTGCGGTTCGACGCGCTCGAACCCGCCGACTGGGGCTGGACCGTGGCCGGCAAGCGGGATGATGCCTTCACCCGCAGCCTGGGCCTCGAGGGCACGGACCCGGCGTGGCTGCTGTGGGACCTGGACCGGGATGCCGGAACGGGCACCGACCAGTACGGGCACGTCGTCCGCCTCGCCCCGTTCCTCGGCGTGGTGGGGCTGCCGCCCGCCGAGCCGGGGGAGCATTCCACCACGCCACCGCGCGCGGCCGGAGGCGGCAACATCGACTGCCGCGAGCTGACGGCCGGCTCCACGCTCTTCCTGCCCGTCACCGTGCCCGGCGCCCTGCTGCACCTCGGGGACGGGCACGCAGCACAGGGGGACGGCGAGGTGGGCGGCACCGCCATCGAGTGCGGGATGACGACGACGGTCACGGTCGACGTCGTCCGGGACGCTCCGCCGGCGGGCATCCACGCGGTCACGCCCACGGCACGCATCACCTTCGGCTTCGACGCGGACCTCAACCGGGCGACGGCCGAGGCGCTCGGGGCGATGCTCACGTGGATGCAGGAACTCCATGGCCTCGAACGGAAGGCCGCGCTGGCCCTCGCCAGTTCCGTCGTCGACCTCCGGGTCACGCAGATCGCCAACCAGACGTGGGGTGTGCACGCCGTCCTGGGGATCGACGCCGTCACGACGGCGTGAGCGCCGCACTTGGGCAAATACGGGTGGGCCGGGGTAATTTCATAGGGTGACCTCCCCAGCTGACGCAAAGCCCTCGTTCTACATCACCACGGCCATCTCCTACCCCAACGGCGTGCCGCACATCGGGCACGCCTACGAGACGATCGCCGTCGACGCCATGGCGCGCTTCAAGCGCCTGGACGGGTTCGAGGTCATGTACCTCACGGGCACGGACGAGCACGGGCTGAAGATGCAGCAGGCGGCGGACCGCGAGGGCATCCCCGTGCGCGACCTCGCCACGCGCAACGCGCAGGCGTTCCGGGACATGAACGACGTCGTCGGCACCTCCTACGACCGCTTCATCCGCACCACCGACGAGGACCACTACGCCGCCGCGACCGGGATCTGGAAGCGCATGGAGGCGAACGGGGACATCTACCTCGACAAGTACGCAGGCTGGTACTCCGTGCGGGACGAGGCGTTCTGGGGCGAGGACGAGACGGAGGTCCGCGAGGACGGCGTGCGGTACGCCAAGGAGACCGATACCGAGGTCACGTGGACCGAGGAGGAGAGCTACTTCTTCCGGCTCTCCGCGTACCAGCAGAAGCTCCTCGACCTGTACGAGTCGCAGCCGGAGTTCGGGGCACCCCAGCCCCGGTTCAACGAGGTCATCTCGTTCGTCCGGCGCGGACTCGAGGACCTCTCCATCAGCCGCACCACCTTCGACTGGGGCGTCCCGGTGCCGGGCGACGACCGCCACGTCATGTACGTCTGGGTGGATGCGCTCACCAACTACCTGACCGGCGTCGGGTTCCCCGACACCGAGTCGGAGCGCTTCCGCAGGTTCTGGCCCGCCGACGTGCACGTGATCGGGAAGGACATCTCCCGCTTCCACGCCATCTACTGGCCGGCCTTCCTCATGTCGGCGGGGCTCGAGGTGCCCAAGCGCGTCATGATCCACGGCTTCCTGCACAACCGGGGCGTCAAGATGTCGAAGTCGCTCGGCAACACCGTGGCTCCTGCCGACTGGGTGGACCAGTACGGACTGGACTCCGTGCGCTTCTTCCTCCTCCGGGAGGTCCCGTTCGGCGCGGACGGCTCCTACAGCCACGAGGCCGTCGTCGGCCGGATGAACTCCGACCTCGCGAACAACTTCGGCAACCTGGCGCAGCGCTCGCTCTCGATGGTCGCCAAGAACTGCGACGGCGCCGTCCCGCAGCCGGGGGAGCTCACGCCCGCCGACACGCAGATCCTCGACCAGGCGCACGCCCTGCTGGGAGCGAGCCGTGCCGCGTACGACCGGCAGGAGTTCTCCCGGGCGCTCGAGGCCGTGTGGACCGTGCTCGGGGACACGAACGCGTACTTCGCCGACCAGCAGCCCTGGGTCCTTCGGAAGACGGACCCCGCACGCATGAACACGGTGCTGTACGTGACGTTGGAGGTACTCCGGGTGGTGGCCGTCCTGGTCCAGCCCGTCATGCCGACCAGTGCGGGGCAGATCCTCACGGCGCTCGGCCAGGGGACCGCCGACGACGACCCCAGGCGCCTCTTCGAAGCCCTCGCACGGCGCATCGAGCCGGGAACCGTCCTGCCCGCACCGTCCCCGGTGTTCCCCAAGTACGAGGAACCCGCCGGGGCCTGAGCGCGCCGATCGCTTCCTGCGGGGCCTAGTTGTACTTAGACAGCAGGTTGGTTGCACCGGGTAATGGGTGGTTTGCCTCCGAGGCTGCCGTGGGGGCGCTGGTGGTTGTAGAAGTGTAGCCAGTGGTGGAGAGCGTCGG